>JAIXPV010000684.1 GCA_027486105.1 Runella sp.
GAAATCGTCCAACCTTTATTATCAATCATATTGCTACGGGCACTTTGAGCCGCGCAGTATTGCAGCGGTGAGGCATCTCCCAGGTTTTTATTGGTATAACCTGCTGCATTCCAAGCAATAAGAATATTGTCGTAGTTGGTTATAGAGATACCAGAGTTACGAAAAATATCCCTCATAACAGTAGTATTGGCTATGTTAAAATGACCGATGTTTTGGTCAAAAGCAGTAGCTCCATCAAACATGAACTCCATATTCGTGACAGCTCCCGTGGTAAAACTGCTAGGAAAGGCTTGGTTATAAACAGTGCAGTTTTGAAACATTAACCTCATGTTGGTTACTGCTCCCGTATTAAAATTGTTGGGTAGGGGCTGATTATAATTGCTACAACCTGCAAACATACCTTCCATAGAAGTAACTGCCGCCGTGTTAAAACTGGAAGGTAAAACCTGGTTGTAGGCACTACAATTAGCAAACATAGAACCCATTGCAATTACATTTGAGGTATTGAAACTGCTGGGTAGGGGCTGATTATAGTTGCTACATCCATTAAACATACGGGACATATCGATGACAGCTGCCGTATTAAAACTGCTGGGTAGTGGCTGGTCAAAAGCGCTACAACCAGAAAACATGGCCTCCATAGTGGTTACTAAAGCAGTATTAAAACTCGCAGGTAAAGGCTTATTGTAACTACTACAACCTAAAAACATACCGAACATGCTGGTCACCGCCGATGTGTTAAATCCATTAGGAAAAGCTTGATTAAATGAAGTACAATTAGCAAACATTAAACTCATATCACTCACAGCGGCTGTATTGGGAACATCTGTGGCGTTGAGCACCATATTGGCACAACCACGGAAGGCATTTTCCATACTCAACCAAATAATATCCCCCCATTGCTCAATAGATAATAATTTGCGCCTATCGCCGCCATTGGCAAAATATATCCTCGGAAAATTCCCCCTGATAGCTACCGTATAAGTACCCACCGTGCCGTAGTCGTGGGTGGCGCTGCCCGTCAGGCCAAAGTCATCGTAGATGCCGTCGTTGTTCCAGTCAACGTCGTAGTTGTAGCCCGTGCCTGTAGTGGGAATCGTGATGGAGGTGTTGCTTGAAGTGCCTGCATTATCGGTTTTCCAAGTGGTGATAAACGGTTTTCCACCATACCCTTGAACGGCAAACTCGTAGATACTCTCTCCCAAATCATTGTTCATAACCCGTACCGTAGCCGTTCGTAATCCAAGTGCTGATGGGTTAAATGTAACGACAAATGTAGTAGATTGCCCAGAGCTGATAGTGGCGGGCAACGTAATGGCACTTACCGTAAAATCGCTGGCATGGGTTCCCAATACGGTAATTGCCCCTGCGTTTAGTAGAAGGTTGCCTGTCGCGCCAGTTACGTTTTGAATCGTAAAGGTATGACTAACCGACCCTGATACTATATCTAACATGCCAAAGTCAGTATCATCTAAAGCCGATGGCGTTACATCGCCGTCCACAATGTTTTGACCCAGCCCCGTTATATTTATTTCGGGTGAAACCCCAACGGCCCGCACGTTGAAAGTATAAGGAGATTCGTCGGAGTCATTGCTTTGAATACTGATTGTCGCAGTTCTGAACCCATTGCCACTGACGTCTATTATGACAGGAAAAGTAGCCGAACCACCAGGAGCGATGGTCAGGGGGAAAAGTACTGTTCCGATACCAAAATCCCCGTCTCCTGACTTCGTAATGCCATTTACTGGAATAATCAAATCAGCCGTTCCAGTATTCTGGATGGTGAAGGTCCGAACAACTGGGTCAGTTGACTGAATATCAATGTTACCAAAATCAGTACCATCCTCAGTTCTTGGCGCTGTATCTCCGTTATTTATATCAAACCCATTCCCTTTGATATTGATGTCGGCTACTGCTGGTGATACCACTGTTATCACCACATCATTATTGCCCGAACCGCCTGTATAAGAAACCGTTGCGTTGAGGCCACTGCCTCTAAAATTAGAAATCGTTGCTCCTGGGGCCAAGCCATTAAATGTACCAACTATAGCATCCGTACCGTCGTTGTTGACGATGGTAAAAATTTCACCGCCTACGGGGACGTAAGAACCTGAAAACACGAGGTTAAGCCCCGTCAAATTGACTGACCCTTCTACATTCAACTGATGATAGTCTGTATTAGCCGTTGTGCCATTGATGGCGATATTAAGGTTATTGCCTGCGGTAAATGAGGTAGTATTAGCGCTCAAATCTACTCCTGTTGCCGTAGGGTTGATACCACCAGCGGCGTTGATGGCGATGTTGCCTGTACCTGCACTAAATGACGCATTGAGGTTCAGTGCTTGCCCTGTAGTGAGATATATATTGCCAGAGGCATGAGTAATGGCATTATTCACATTGATAGCGCCTGTATTAGCATTACCAAAATAGATGGCCCCACCTGTAATATTATCAAATTCACCATCCGAGATCAGGATTGGGCTGGAGGCCGTTTCATTGGTGGAGACAAAGTTAATATCAATCCCATTGGTCAAAGGTAACAAAGTAACCTTGTTGGATGAATGGGCGGTAATTAAAGATAGAGTATTGGCAGCTGAAGCAAAACTATTAGCGATCACGGTTATGTCCCCACCGTTGGCCGAAGTAGTTATTTCGCCGTCTTCTCCACCAAAGATAGTATTTGCTATGACAACTCCAAACGATATAGTACCACCGCCTGCTTTACCTGTAGCAGTTATGTTGCCTCCGCTGCTAGTTATGGGGCTATATAATACAATACCATGATTCAAATTGCCCGTTCCTGCTCCCCCTTCCCCATAAAGTGTTAGTGTACCCATTCCACCAGGCGAAATAGTACCCGGCCCCACCGAAATACCAAAACTACCACCATTACTACCTGAGCCTCCCCCGTATCCATTGATGGTTATATTTCCTCCAGCGGTGGTTACTCCGCCTTCAAATATAGAAAATCCAACTACTCTTTCAGAAGCATTATTTGAACTCCCTCGCCCTGTTATCGTAACATTTCCTTCTCCACCTGTAGCAATTGTACCACGAACATATACACCGTCGTAACCTAGACCAAGCCCTCCACTGGTAGTTGCAGTACCGTTTCCAGTACCATTTATGATAATGTTTCCACCTGTCGAGCTTACTACGCTTGATGCAAGCATGCTAACTCCGTAACCTAGAAGACCATTTGCCCCTCCACCATTACCTTCTAGGGTCACGGTATTGAGTCCTCCTAAGATTTTCCCACCCGTGAGAAGATAAATACCCTGATTATTACTTCCAGTATTCCCCCCTTTTCCTTTTACCGTGAGCAAGCCACTGCCACTAACTTGAAACTGTGCGTTCAAGCCACTCAGTCGTACCCCTACAAAATTACCACTGCTAGGAGTACCTTGCTGGTTAGCCTCTACAATGAGATTACCGTTGGAAGTGGTTAGTCCTGCACCAGCATTCACCAGTACATTTTTACTTACCTTTAGGGTAGCTGCTCCCGTACCAGAGAGGGTGAGGTTTGCATTGGTCGCAAACGTAACGGCATCAACTCCTGGGTTAGCATCATCGTTCTGTAAATCCACATCTAGGTTAGCATTCGTGGCAAACGTGATGTCTCCATTAAAATTCACTTGGTCGTCGTCCGTACCACCGTTGATGGTCAGGCTGGGTAGGTTAACACTAAATACTCCTACGTTGATATTGTCATGGCCAACGCCGGCATTGATGGTTATGCCTGTTTTGCCGGCAAGGGCAATATCGGCAGGAGTGCTAAAAGGCGTCGTTGCTCCTCCATCAATAGCATACGTTTTATTAGTTACGTTAAAACGTATGTTGCTGCCGCTTTGTGATACTTCAAGGGTTTCGCCCGTGCCCGCTAGGTCGGTAATAACTACGTTGCCTCCCGTGGTGGTGATGCTGTAATCAACAGGCAGCGTACCAGTTCCCTGAATGTTAAAAGTGTAGGGGTTTTCGTTTGAATCATCATTGGCAATGCTCACTATCGCCGTTCGCGTTCCGGTAACGGTAGGGTCGAACGTGATACCGAAAGTTAAATTGCCGTTAGACCCAATACTTGCCGCAGAGGGCTGGGTCGTTACGGTAAAGTCAGACGTGTGACCGGTCAGCGTCACTCGTGGGTTGTTGGCGCTTAAGTTCAACGTACCTGAGCCCGTATTTTCAATGGTAAAGGTGCGCGTTAGGGTTCCGCCCGTGACCAGGGCAGAACCAAAATCGGTATGGTCGGCGGCAGAGGGAGTATTGGTCCCATCGCCGACGATGCTGTTGCCGTTTCCTCTGAGGTTGATTTCAGGAGGGGTCGCGGTTATATTTATCAAAAATACCGCATCATTTGATGATACCGTTCCGCCTATCGTGGAAGATATCCCTCCGCTTGAGTACGGATTTGCGGCCGAACCTTCAAGAGCAACTGAATTTACAAGGCTCAATCCTACAGCAGAAAACCCAAAATAATAGGTTTGCCCCGAAACTACCGGGACGTTGAAAGAGAAATCATTAGAGCCCGAGGCTTCTATACCGGTCAGAACAGGACTGCTGGAGCCAATACTCGCACCTGAACTATTGTAAATATTTAAACTTAACGTGGTGCCAACCAAAGTTAACGAAGTGGCTAAATTTAAACGAATATTCGTGATATTACCCGTACAGGACGGAACGAATGAATGAAATGAATTAGGGAGCCCGCCTGCGTTGGTTGACAGTATTACTGCCCCTCCCCCTTCAAACTGAGGAATATCACAGGGGCCACAGGAAAGAGCCGTTAAAGTGGCTCCATTGGAGTTTGTACTGCCGGCTCCATTTGTTACCACACATCTGTACATATAATTGTTCAGACCAGTGGTATTGCTAATGAATAAGGTTGGAGTTGCAGCATTGGAATAGACCCCTCCATCAGTGATGTTATTGTATAAACCACCGCCATTGGTACTGACCTGCCATTGATAGGATGTTGCGTTTATTGCGATAATCGCGAAAGAAGCACTTCCGCCGCCCACGCAAACGTACTTATTACTTGGTTGTGTCGTAATGCCAGGTGGTTCACTTAAAGTCACGGTTGCAGCTGTACTGTTACAACCTCCCAGTCCTACAATAATATTTGTATAATTACCTTGTGTCAAACCGCTTATAGTTATTGTACCCGCAGCGTTTGAAGATAAATTTACTCCGATTACTGGATTGCCGTTTTTAGTGTAATTTACCGTGTAAAGCGTATTGGCGGTCAAACCATTCAAGGCAATTGAGCCATTTGTTCCGCCAGCCGTTGTTGGGTTTGTGCCAACGGCCGTAAAAACCACTCCTGGTACCGTTACGGTTTGGGACGTAAAGGACCACGTTGCAGGATGTTGACTATCATGCACATAGATCGAATAAGTACCCGGGGCTAAATTCTCAAAAGTAAATTGCCCGTTGTTTGAGGTAGACAGCGCATAAGTGGCGCCGCCGTCTTTGGAGAAATAATAATTACCTCCCGACGAAATTCCGCCCGAAGCTGTAAGCGTTATGGTGCCATTTGAACCTGTGCTGCACGTTGTCGTCGCGGTAGTAGTAGCCAATAAATTACAGGTGGCAGGGGCTGTTGGGGGTGTAAATCTAAACAGTCGGCCTGTTGGAAAATAAAAATTACGACTCGAAACAGTCGTATTACTGAAACGGTTGGCGGTTTCGTAGGGATTATACGAAATATAGTTACCCTGCCCTAAACTCCTGCCAAAAAGGCCAATGGTATATCCATAGCCCATGACGGTCGAAAAATCGCCCATGAAATCACCGCCGCAATTATTATTCCTAAGATTTGGCTCGGCTTTGTAACCCAACTCCACTGCGTTGGTGGTTTCGTAGAGGGATAGTTGGATCGTTGCTGAGTTATCTCTTTGCACATTACATACTCGATGCCACTGCATTTGTCGCCATTCAACCGTAAACTTACGGTAGGGGGCCGTGCCAGATAATTGGTAACTGATTTTAGAAGATACTGCTCCGGTAGAATTGGTTTGCATATCATCACGGAAGGCCGCAATAAAGGGCAGGGGATGGTTTAAATAGGCAGTATCACATTGGCAATCGCCCACTACGGGGGTTGAATATGCACCCTGTCCGGTGTACATTTCATTGGCATACCATTGATTCAAACTTATATTTGTCACATTAATCAGCCTATTAAAAGTAACTATCCCATCTTCTGATACAACCAGTGAATCGTAATTAAAATTATCAAATTTGAATTTAAACCCGATGGGGATAAATTTAGACATCGCGTTAAGATTTCCTTGATTATACATGGCCAACGAATCACCATTGGGCTTTCTGGCCGGTGTTGGATTGACGAGATAAGTCAGTGTTTGCGAGATCGAATCAGCGGTGTAGTCGGTTGTTACTCCCGAGTTATTGAGTTGCGTAAAATTGGTAACTGCCTCTATTTTTTCGATGGAGGTATTTGTACATCCGTTGGCATCAGTGATCAGAAGCCTATATTCTCCGCCACTTAAACCAGTGAATTCACCAGTAGTGTTTGAACTGCCGTTGAAGGTATAGGTGTAAGGACTTGCACCTCCCGTAGCAACAAATGTAATTTTTCCATTTGTCCCACTGACACAAGGCACGTTGAGCCTCTTGGTAATCGTTCTTGAAATAGTTGGGCAATTCATTACCCCATTATTCATTCTTAGCAACCCTGAAATATTTAAGGCTCCTGCCTCAGTGTTTACAGTTGGAGAAGTTTTAGGAGCTATTCCACCCAGAAGCGCCGTTGAGTTAAAATCAGTAGGGTAGGCGGTGGTTGGCATAACATCTCCACTCACGATGTTGGTGGTTTCGAGATTAATTTCAGACGAAGGATTTTTAAAAAAATAAGTAGGCTCTTCCTCAGTATGCATATTACTATCTGCCGTATCTGGGGCTTTATTCGAAGTCCCAGATACGGTGTAATCACCGTCCACGGCTACCGAACGGCTACTGTAATCGTTGCTTACCCTAGCCGACGGCGAGTGGATCCGACGGTCAAAGACGGCAGTTTTGATAATCTGATTCCAATTTTGAGCCAAAGCCCCAAAAATAAGCAGTCCAAAAAAGGCAGTGGTAAGCCCCGTCAAGCGCCTCCGTTCCGAGCGGACAAACAGGATTGCTAAAAAATAAATGAACCATTTTTTCATTGGTAGAAAAGTTTAAACGTTGATAGAAAAGTTGGGGATGGTGGGAGAAAGCGATTTTTGTGAGAAATTTTTCGATTGACTACTTATCCTTTTTTTGAGCCCCACATGGCGCCTACGTGCTACTTCGATTACCTTACCATTGGGCAGGCGAAGCTCCCGGTTTGGATTCAGCCAGCACTTGCCAAGGTGATAGCCGTTGATTAAATGGGATTTATGTACCCTGATAAAACCGTAGTCTTCAAGCAGCAAGGCGTAGCTACTCAGCGACAACGACGTCAGGATCTGTTCGCCATCATCTAAATAAAACAGCGTATAATTCAATTGCGCACTCAAGTACACAATCCGGCATGGGTCGATGGCCCGCTCCCCATCTTTGGTTTGAAAGCGCGGCAAATACAGCGCACTTTCAATCGTTGGAATAAATGATTGTAAACTCATATTATTTGATATTACGGTCGTTCTGAAAAAAGTAGGGTAAAACAATTCAAGACTAATTACACCCTCCTATTTGGGAGAGAAAGATTGCTCCAGTTGCTGCCGTTGTTGGTACTGGCCTGCCATTGATACGAAACGGCATCGGTAGCGGCCACCGTAAACGAGGTAGGGGATCCACATACCGCCACGTTGTTAGGTTGGGTAGTAAAAGCGGGGGGCATCGTATAAAAAAATACAAACGGTATTATATATACGCAACCATTACCAAAAGGAGTAATTTGAGCGTAGAGACTCTGAGAGCCCAACGGCAGGGTATTGGAAGCCGCAAAGGTGTTGGGAGCCGTAAAACTCCCCGCCGACTCGTTTGCCAGTGCATCTTTGAAAATCCCATTGACGGTTCCGTTGAAGGTTCGGCCATCGGTAAAAATAGGAGTAGGTGTATCATTCACTCTCACCGAAGCATTGCCAGAATTGGGTATCGTTCCCGATGCAGACTTCACCACTCCCGTATGAGTTGCGGGGCCATTGTTGGATAGTACCCCCATAACGTGTAAAAACCCTGCGTTGGCGAGGGAACTACCTGTCTGGTTGAAGAAAGCGCTAGTTATTTTAAACTTCCCGCACACTGAATTAGTAAAAGACGTCGTATTATGGAGTTCTATTGAACCAGTAATATCCATTGTACCTCCGTTTGTGATTGAGCCTGGTTGGGCAAAAACCCCCGTATTAGTAGGAGCACCCGCCGTTGCCCCGCCAGAAGGGGTCCAGTTGGCAGCGTTGTACCAATCAGTACTTACGGAGCCGTTCCATGTTTTGGTCTGGGCAATTAGTTGCTGACTCGTGAACAAAGCCACAATAAAGTAAAAGAGTTTTTTCATTTGGTAGAAAGAAAATACAAAGGGTGATATAGGCTCATCAAATTCAGGAGAAAACTGAAAAGCGGGGATTGAGATTAGGTCATAATATCGCCCCCCGACTTTTCCTCTTTCTACCACGAAAGGTTGTTAATAGGCTCTGAAAAGGTGCACCTAGAGTGCATTGACATTATTTTTGATTTTAGGGACTGTTTTGAGGTAGGCGAAAATAGCCTTGACTTCGTAGTCAGTCAGGGTGATGTGGGGCTGCATGGGGTAGCGCAGAATGCCCCCGTCAGGTTTTTTGCAAAATCTAACCGCGTGAACAAACTCCTCCTCGTTGTATTTTTTGGCGATACCCGTCTCTTCGTCAAAGGTTAAATTGGCCGTAGGAACAATTTTACCTTCCAAATCAGGCATTTTGACACCCCCACCATAGAAACCAAAAGATTTTTCGGGATGGAGTGGATCCGATTTGGCCAAATCGCCCGAGTGACAGGCGTAACAGGCAATCAGGTCGTTGGCAATATACTTCCCAAACGCCACCTTATCGGTAGAATCAGGCACCAAAATCGGTTCCGTAATGGGTTCGATGGGTTTCATTACGGTATTGGTCAGCACTTTAAGCAACAAACTGGGCTCTTGCTTATGCCCTTCCCCTTTGGTAGCTTGCACAGGAAAGCGATCTGAACGCAAATAGGCAATGACTGACTTCAAGTCTTCGTCGGCCATGCGCGGAAATTTAGGCATAATGGGCGCATACTGCCCGTTGCGTTTGATTCCCGTTTTGAGAAAATACATAATTTCTCCATCGGTCCAGCTCCCGATACCATCTTCGGCGTCCTGGGTGATGTTGAGCGAATAAGCCTTACCAAACTCTGCTGGCAAATCAGCAATGTGCTTACCTACCAGTCGGTTATCTTGGTTGGCATGACAAGCATTGCACATCACTAGGGCTATTTTTTCGCCACGTGCTACCCGCTTGGGGGTGACTACTACATTGACATTTTTGATATTTTCGGGTATATTGACTTCATAAGAAGGCACCCCTCGGAAGTTGACAAACAACAGAACAAGACCAACGGCGGCCACCAAAACGGCCACCACTTTGAGCAGAAGAGTTACAATTTTTTTCATGTTTAGTTTTGATAGAGCTAGTACAGGATACGCATAGACTTCTGCATCTTCAGGCAATCTTGACTCGCCAAAATGCAGAGCACTTCAATACGTATTTCTTCATAAATTGAGTATGGTTCTAGAAAATGGTCTAGGAAAACACCCCACTATCTGGGTGATTGAGTAAGACAAAATTGGCCGATTTTACCTGCCAGGTGTTAGCACAAACCGGACTTTCTCTTCCTCATTCTGGACCTCACAAAAAAAGATAAAGAGACTCTCAGAACAGGAGCCAATTTCTCTTCCTCATTTTGAACTTTCTTTTCCTCATTTTGAACAAAAAGCCTTTTTTTGAAGAAATAGGTCTTTTTTTAGTACTGGAAGGTCAACATTTAAGCATCAGCTTGAGCCTTTGGGTGGGACTAAAAAACAATCGCACATTCATTTCTAAAAAATAACGCAAAGGCAAGAACCCCGTATAGGCACGGACGAGACAAAAAGATTACGCACAAACTCGTTTTTTTGAATGGGCAAAAACAATTAAAAAACACTTAGAACGCCCATTGCCAACAAAAAGAGGGATGTCTCAACGATCTGAGACACCCCCTTTTTCAATACCTCATTCTTCGGTTCAAACAAGTATTCTTAATGCCACTCCGACGGCGATTTCCCAAACCTTTCCTGAAATACTTTGGAAAAATAGGGTAGGCTTTCAAAACCTACTCGGTACGCGATCTCTGATACGGTTCCCGCCCGACTTTGCAGCAATTCTGCCGCTTTCTCTAGTCGATAATTTCGCATAAACACCGTCACTGTTTGGTCGGTCAAAGCTTTTAGTTTACGCCTTAGCTGCACCGACGTCATACTCATGGCCTCGGCAAAGGTCTCTACATCAAAACTGCTGTCAGAAATATACCGCTCTACCACCTTCAGTGCTTTTTCCAAAAACACGTCATCCATCGAGGGCTCTTTTTCGGCAACGGAAGAAGGGCTAGTCAACACCCCGTTTTGTGCGTATTTCTGTTGCAAAACCCGCCGCTGTCGCAATAAATTTTGCACCCGTATTTGGAGTTCATCAGGGCTAAACGGTTTGGCCAGATAATCATCCGCCCCGAGGGCTAATCCTTCCAGGCGGTCTTCGAGCGTTGCTTTGGCGGTCAGCATCACCACCGGTATGTGATTGGTGCGCGGGTCGGTTTTCAGCGCTTGGCAAAACCCAAACCCGTTCAGACGCGGCATCATCAAATCACAAATTACAATATCGGGCACCCACTCAAACGCTTTTGCTAATCCCTCGTCTCCATCTTGGGCCTCCTCTACCTGATAGCGCTCGCCAAAAATACCGCGTACGTATTGCCTCAAATCAGGGTTGTCTTCCACAATTAACAAAATGGGAAAATCAAGCCCAGCCCCCACCCCACCCACTCCCTCCACTACGGACGAATCGGTTTGGTATTCAATGGTCTGTTCAAGAATGGTTGTTTTTTCAACCACTCTCACAGCTTCATTTTTGTTTAAATATTGCCTCCAAGTGGCGGCATCACACGGCAATGTTACCACAAATGTGCTCCCTTTTCCCAACTCACTTTTCACTTCAATACGGCCACGCAATACTTCAACCAATTCTTTCACGAGCGCCAAACCAATGCCTGTTCCTTCAAAATTTCGATTATTGCCTTGGTCTGCCTGATAAAACCTGTCAAAAATGACGGGAAGACGTTCGGCCGCAATGCCGATGCCACTGTCCTTGATTTTGATGATACAGTCGCGCTCTGTATAATCTACCCGCACTTCGATTCGGCCCTTTTCGGGAGTAAACTTAAAGGCATTGGAAAGTAGATTAGTGACAATTTTTTCTGTTTTGTCGGCATCAAAATAGTCGATTCGGGTAGGATGGCTCTATTCGTACTGAAAAAAAATGCTTTTGCTTTGCGCCAACGACTCAAACGAAGCGAGGAGCTGCCGCAAAAACTGCGACAAATCGGCTTGTTGAATTTCTAGCGTCATTTTGCCGGCTTCCAATTTGCTCAAATCAAGCAATTGGTTAATCAAAGCCAACAGCCGCTCGGCATTTTGCCGCATGACGCCAAATATTTGACGCTTAGGAAACTCCTTTTGCAGGTCATTCAGCGGCGACAAAATGAGCGTCAGCGGGGTACGAAACTCGTGAGAAATATTGGCAAAAAAAGTAGTTTTGAGCGTATCAAGCTCTTTGAGTCGGGCCGACTGCTCAAGGTTAAACGTTAATTGTTGTTCGGCAAGGCGTTTATTTTGTTCGGTATTTCTAAAGATTCTTCCCAAGAAAATAACAAAAACGAAAATTTCTCCCAAAAACAAAAGGTACGCAATAGAATACAGCGGCTCGTATTCAATCCATCCTAAAAGCCTAATGTAAAGCAAAGCATAACTTAGTAAGCCCAAAATAAAAGGGATAGCATAGTATTTTTCGATTGTGATTTTCTGGGCAATGCAATACACATACAAGGCCGAGAAATAGAACGCCGAAACGATAATGCCATATACGCCCAGCTTAAGCCAATACCATTGATAATCAACAAAAATGGCAACACTGTCAAAGATGGTAACAAGGATAATTGTGAGGGCAATAATACTGTGAATTTTGGGTAGCCTTCCACGAATTTGGGTAAAATAAACAAAGATACCGGCCCCGATGGTCACAGAGTTATAGAAGACAAAATCTATTTTCTGTGCTAAGTCGGGGGCATCCGTAAACCACGGCCCAGCGATGTTTAAATAACCCCAAAAAGCAAAAGTCTTGATGACCGTATGCAGCGAATAGAGGCGAAAAGGTAAATCTTTGATGACGAATAGACTCAGCGAAACCACCAAAAAAAGGCGAAAAATGACCAATCCATTAAAAAAACTTTGACCCGCGTAATCACTCAATCTGGATTTATAATAAGACTCCTCTGAGTGTATTCTCAGATTACCATAATGCCCCCGCTGACTGGTGAGTTTTATATAAACCGTTTTGGTTTGTTGCGGGCCTAGCTCAAAAGAGAATTAGGGTTATTGCATGAAGGACTAAGTTAGCATCTTTGACAAATGGATGTAGCCGAATTATTTTTTGAGATTGATGATCCCCGCCAAGAAGGGAAGTGTTTTCATCAGTTAAGCGATA
>JAIXPV010000786.1 GCA_027486105.1 Runella sp.
CTTGACGGCAAAAAAATAGAAACCGATACCATAGAGGGCATCGCTGAAATCTACAACAAGGAAATTCTAGAGGCTAATCTGGGGGATGAATACGCCATTGTAGGCTACTCTCTCGGCGGAGTGATCGCTTTCGAGATGGCCAAACAATTGAAAAAGATAGGTAAGAAAGTAAAACTTCTCGGAATGATTGATACGTTTATCGACAACGAAGACTATCATTTGTCGACCCTTGAGCGTTACAAAACCAAGATTTTAAGACAACCCAAGAAGCTTACATTTATCTTTCAAAACCTAATAAAAGACCCGCAGGAAACCCTTCGTTATCAGGCCTATATCTCAAAAACAAAGGTCAAATCAATGCTAAGTAAAGCCATCCCTGACAAAAACGCTCCCGTGCCGTTGGAAGACCGCATCAATCGTCATTATGAAAACGCCTATATAAATTATAAATTTACTCCCTACGACGACGTGATTTGCCTTTTCAGAGTAGCCAAAAGGATTTATTACGTGGATGACCCCGTCTACTTGGGCTGGAAACCGTATTCGCCCCAAGGTTTGATGATAACCAACGTACCAGGAGACCACAAGACTTTTCTTATACCTCCCAATGACCGGGTGTTTGCCCGGAAATTGCAAAAGGTTCTGAACAAGCCTATCATCAAATAATGGAGGCATTTTCTTTTCGGGAATGGGACACCAAGGCTTTTTTAGAACTACAAAAGGTAAAAACCCAAATTGTTTTTATCCATAGAAACCGCTACCAGGCGCTGGCAGATGCCATTTTAACGACAGTGAGTTTGGAAGAAACGGCACGCGCCAACCGTTTCTTCCACTCCAAAGACCGTGAAGTATACCTGCTCGGCAAGTACGTTTTACGGAAAATCTTAGCCGCCCAAACGGGTCTTGCTCCTCAAAAGATTATTTTTTCGAAGACCCACTCCCATAAACCTTTTTTTGAGGGGCAAGAATTTAACCTCAGTCATTCTGGTGACCATGTTTACCTTGCTTTCAGTCCTTGTTCGATCGGGATTGATGCCGAAAAAAACAACCTTGACTTTGACCTTCAACCCATTGTAGATGCCTGTTTTTCGGAGGAAGAATGTGCTATGCTTTCCACCGAAGATTATAGACGCAATTTCTATACAATCTGGACCAGAAAAGAAGCATTGCTGAAAGCCACGGGCGAAGGGCTCTGCGATGACATGACACAGGTGCCCACTATAAAAGGTCATGTGTACCGAGATGGTCAACTCTATTTTCTCGCTACTCGCCGCCACGAAGACTACATTGTTAGCTATGCCACTCCACACACAGATCTCGAAGTGGTAGGGTGGGAATTTGCGTAGCCAAAAGAATTAAAAGGCGAATATCCTCTTCCAATTATCTTAAAAACACGACTTTTTAATATCTGATAGGGTTTAAAAAGATTCCTCCCGCCAAACTGGGCCTATCCAACGGCTTGTAAGTAGTATAATTTTCAGATAATAACAGGTAAAAAAAGAATAGGCGATGCCTTATATTGTTGTTATTCATATACGTTTCAACCTATAACATCATCTAAACCTCATCTCCACATGAAGAATAAACCTACCCCCGAATCGCGGCGGGAGTTTTTGGTCAAAGCCGCCACAGCCGCCATGGCCGCCCCTCTCCTGTTCAGTTCGGAAGCCAATGCTGCCCCGTCAAAACTCCGTCATGCCTGTATTGGCGTAGGTGGAATGGGCTGGGGTGATTTGCAACAATTCAAGAAACACGCCAACGTTGAAATCGTTGCGCTGTGTGATGTTGACGAAAAAAACCTCAAACGCGCCGCCGAGTTTGTACCTGGTGCACGCACCTACACCGACTGGCGCGAATTATTCAAGGCCGAATCTGCCAACATTGATTCCGTCAATGTCAGCGTGCCCGACCATAACCACTTCCCTATTGCGGTGGAGGCTATTCACCGAAAAAAACACGTGTATTGCCAAAAACCCATGTGCCATGATGTGGCCGAGGTTCGGGAATTAACCAAAGCCGCCGTCAAAGCGGGCGTCACGACCCAGCTAGGGACGCAAATCGCTTCTGGCATGGGCGACCGTACGGCAGTGCAGTTAATCAAACAAGGTATCATTGGCAAAATAAAACACGCCTATTTGTGCTCCAACCGTCCTGGGGCGGTAGCGAGGTACCGATTAGTGGGCCCACGCCCCACGGAGGCCCACGAAGTGCCCGCCCATCTGCACTGGGATCAGTGGCTAGGCACCGCCCCCGTGCGCCCCTACGCACCCGACATTTACCACCCCGCCATCTGGCGTACGTGGCAGGATTTCGGTACCGGTTGGTCGGGCGACATCGGCTGCCATATTTTTGATGCGGTTTGGAAAGGTCTAGGCATGAAAGCCCCGCTTTCGGTGATTGCCGAAGTCCAAAAATCATGGAAAGATTCTCCCGAGCGCCGCGCCGACACTTGGCCACAAGGGAACCACATTACGTGGCAATTTCCAGGCAATGAATTAACCGCCTCAAATACATTACAGGCCGAGTGGTTTGACGGTGAGTTTTATCCACCACAAGAAATCAGGGATTTATACAAAGACGGCGAATACCCCGCCGAATCGGCGATGTTGATTGGCACGGAAGGGGCGTTGCTGATTCCCCATCAAAAAATGCCCGTGGTCATTCCTTTCCCCACCGGAAAAGTAAAAGACTATGTGCTGCCCACGTTGGCTGAGCGCAATCATTACCATCATTTTGTGGATGCGTGTTTGGGTGGCGAAAAAACCGAATCACACTTTGCACAATCGGGTCCTATGACCGAAGCCGTCTTGTTGGGTACCGTTGCGATTCGCGTTCCGGACCAATTGCTTGAATGGGATTCCGTCAAAATGAAATTTCCGAATTATCCTGCCGCCGAAAAGTATCTGCGCCGTACCTATCGCAAGGGTTGGGAAGTATAAGAAATGACTCGATAATCAGGATTTGGGGCATTTTTAAAGAACTTAAAACCCTATCTAGAACGTCCTCAAATCCTGATTTTGGTAATTCATCCCATTTTTATTCCAGTTTATACCATTTTTTTATTCAGCTTCCAACACCTTCGTATTCTTGCTGAAGGAAACTACTGTCTAGCCACTCGCTAACATTTTTATCAACAAGATTATGATCGGAAGCTACATCAAAACGTCAAGACGCAACTTATTGCGCAACAAGCTATTCTCGACTATCAACATTGTTGGCCTTGCCATCAGTATGTCAGTAGGGTTACTGCTAATCGCGTTTGTGCTCGACTTGCGTTCGTACGACAGGTTCCACCAAAACGGTGAGAGAATCTATCGTATCACCAACGTACTGACTGAAAATCACGAACAAAGTGGCAAGTTTGCAACCACATCAATAAAGACCGCAAAACTTATCCAAGAGAAAGTCTCTGGCATTGAAGACGTGGCCATTTTGCACAACGACTTTTCGCAAGACGCAAAGGTTGGCGACAATATTCTTCCTATCAAGGGCTTCTGGGCGAGTCCTTCACTATTCAAGATATTTACGTTTCCGATGTTGGAAGGCAACCCCCACACTGCCCTAAAAGAGCCTTACTCGATTGTTCTCACAGAGACCGCAGCGAGAAAACTATTCGGCAACCAATCTGCGCTTGGTAAATCAATCAACCTCAATGCGCTCGATTATAAGGTGACTGGGGTAATGAAAGACGTTCCCTTTTTTTCGCACATCAATTTTGAAGCGTTGGTATCGCTCTCAACCGCCGAGCAGCTCAGTAAGACCAACAACAACTTCGAAAAATGGACAAGTACATCATCGAACTATGTGTATCTTCTACTGCCCGAAAATGTCAACATAGCTTCTATCCAGTCGCAGCTTGATGCCATTGCCAAGGAAGAAAATCTCGCTAAAGAAAACACAGAGATCCAGTTTGAGCTTCTTCCGTTGTACAATATCGTGGTCGGAGAGAATCTCCGACCCTCCGAGGGTGGGCCAGGTTCAGTGGGCCCTCATATGCCTCTGGTTATGCTTTGGATACTAGGCGGGCTTGCACTCATTGTGATATTGTCGGCGTGTTTCAACTATACCAATCTTTCGATAGCACGTGCCATGCGCCGCTTTAAGGAAGTAGGGCTTCGCAAAGCTATCGGTGCAGGCAAGAGTCAGATATGGCAACAATTTCTAGTAGAAGCCATCATGATCTCCCTAGCAGCTCTTTTTCTTTCATATTTTATCTTTCTTCTCATGCGACCACTGCTGATAAATCTAGCACCAGAGATGCAACGCATGGTAAAGCTGGAGCTTACTCCGCTTATGGTCGCGGCCTTTATTATCTTTTCCGTTACAGTAGGTGTATTAGCGGGACTTCTACCTGCACTATTCTTTTCAAAAGTCAGCGCGATCAGTGCGCTCAGGAATGTATCCTCGGTGAAAGTGTTCAAACACGTAACACTCCGACGTGCCCTGGTGGTGATTCAATACTCAATCACTTTAATCTTTATAACAACAACCGCTATCGGCTATGTGCAGTATAAAAACATACTAGCCTTCGATCTGGGATACCGCACAGAAAACATCCTGAACATCAATATGCAGGGGAATAAACCTGATGCGTTTCTCAAAGAACTAAGCGAGATGCCAGAAGTAACGGCACTGTCGCGGTCGTTAATAATCACCAGCGTTGGAAATGCTTGGGGTGGATTTATGAAATACAAAGATTCGCGAGATTCTGTCTTGGTTATGACCAATCACGTCGACCAAAACTATTTGGCCCTGCATGAATACCAGCTCGTTGCTGGCGGAAATTTTATGGCACGACCCACTACAACCACCGCCGCCACAGAAGTAATTGTTAACCAACAAGTCTTAAAACGATTTAACATTGGCCACAACGACCCCCATAAAGCAATCGGGGAAAAAATCATATTCAGTAGTTTCCATGGAACACGCAAGATGACCATTGTTGGCGTAATAAAAGACTTTCACTATGGTAAGGTCGATAACCTTGTGGGGCCAGTAGCCTTTATGTTCTGGACACCCGAAGACAGGGCAATCATTAATGCCAAAATACAAAGTAGAGACATTCCAACGACTATGGCTAAAATCGAGTCTGCATGGAAGAAAATCGACCGTGTGCATCCATTTCAGGCTGAATTTTATGACGAATCAATAGAAGAGGCATACAGCGAATTCTCAACTATAATCAAGATTATTGGCTTCCTGTCATTTCTATCCATTTCGATTGCCTCGATGGGGTTGTTTGGTATGGTGGCGTTTACGACCGAAACCAGGCTGAAGGAAATCAGCATCCGCAAAGTGATGGGCGCAAGTTCTGCCACCCTTATTTACTTATTGAGCCGCAGTTTTCTAGTACAGCTGTCGATAGCAACACTCATCGCGCTGCCCCTAACTTACTTTTTCTTCGAAAACATTATACTCACCCATTTTCCATATCACACACCCGTACAAATTACCGAGTTGTTGGTGGGTTTGCTAGCGGTATTGCTAATTGCATTCACTATGATTGGTTCGCAAACGCTGAAGGCGGCTAGGAGCAATCCAGTCGAGGTCCTTAAGAACGACTAAGAGTTACTCACTTACCCTATCCAGTCTTATTGGCAACCTAACGCCCCTAGCAGCAAACACGTGAAAAAGCCTGTCTTACCTCAGTTTCGGAGGGGAAGTACTGCGTGAGGTAGATAGAAAGTAGCCCATGAGGGATGGTACGTAGCACCACACCCCATAGGAGGTATTGTTTGGCGAATTGTTGAGAGGAAAAAAATTAGAATCATACGGGATCACATATAAAAGTTAACCGTTTACTTCAAAGTACGACTTAAATTTGCCCGCGTAGGTAATTCCTACTTCGATGCCTTTGTCGCCAACGTATATTTTTTGATAGTCGAAACTGGTAATTTTTGCTTTGTTGACGATGTAAGAGCGGTGCAGTCGGATAAAATCCGAGGGTGGGAGTACCTGTTCAATTTGCTTAATCAGTCCATTTACAATCAGGGTTTTGCCACCTTCCAAATAAAACTTAGAATAAGTGCCATAGGCTTCGATATAGATAATATCACGCACGTTTAGCACTTCTATCTTCCTGCCTGACTGGATGAGCAGTTTTTCAGGAAAAACCACACCGTACTCTCCTATACAAGCACTCAGCCCCCGTAAAACGGCCTTTTCTAAGCGTTGGCGCGTGTAAGGGAAAAGCAAAAAATCAACGGCTCCCAATTCATATGCCTTTAGGGCATCAATAGGGTTTACAGAGGTTATTAGTACCTGAACCAATTTGTGTAAATCGGTCGATGCCGCAAAGATGTCGAACCCCTCGGCTGCGGCATCTATAATCACCAACGAAGGGCGGCATTTGGGGAGGAGTGTTTTAAACGCTGATAAACTTTCACATTGAGTACAGGATACCGACGTAAAAGCAACAGACAACTGCTCAATATCGGTGTACAAAGTACTTATGAGCGGAGAATTTCCAACGAGCAGGCAATTAGCTTGATGAATCATACGACTAAAAACAAGACAGGCTAAAAAAGATACCATTACCAAGACAATAATGCATCAATTTTATTCCCAAAATGATAAGCCCCGTCATAAGACATGTAAAATGTCATTATATTATAATAAATTGGCTCATATCTTGCTTGAAATGGCTGACTCATTCAAGAATC
>JAIXPV010000320.1 GCA_027486105.1 Runella sp.
AGTAAATGCCAATTTTTTTGAGGTAAATCATCACCCGAAAAGGCATCTTTTGATACTTACGAAGCCCTAAAAGATGAAGTTGCTCTTTTTGTTCAGGGGTAAATATGTCCCAAAGCAACCCTCGGGAAAAGCCAATTTTTTCTTCATACCGAGAAAAACTCAGCAATTCGGTGAGGTGGTCAGGTAGCGGGAAAACCTCCATCAGATAATCCAAAGCGCCTTGGGTAAGCTTGCACTTAGGACGGTAGCCGAGTTCAATCAAACGCGTCTGTTCTTCTTTTGTAAGACAATCCCAAAGCTGTCCACGTTGTAGACCGCTGGCTTCTTCATACTCAGAAAGTGAAACGCGTTTGATTGGCATGGCATGGCCGTATTATTTAACTTCGTCTTCTGGATTACTTGAAAGGAAATGCTCGCTTACATTTTTTCCATTCATTTGCGATTTGTCAAGCAGCCCGTAGCCGTCCATGAGCTTGGCAAACCGGTCGTTGATGTCGGGCTGGGCCATCATCGTTGTTTCGGTGTCAACTTCCTCTTCTTCGTCAATTACTTGGCCTTCCTCCCAATTGCCCTCTTCATCATCGTCCTTAATCACCTCATACCAAAGCGGAGCGGGGCGCGTGGGCATAGTCTCGGTGTCTGGCACAGGGGTGAGCTGTTTGATTTTGGCCCGTAAACGTGAAATAAGTGGAGCGAAATACCCGAAATAGGCCGCACAGGCCATCAGGGCAAACAACACAAACAGCCAAAATGCCAGGGCATTGCCTGAACTACGCGGGGTAGTTGGCTCATGCTGGAGCAGCGGGTTATAAGGCGGTGGCTGATTAGGCGGGTATTGAATCGGCTGATTTTGCTGAAAGTAGCGGTTTCTTAGGTCTTCCTGCATGGTCGTTTTGGTTATCGTTTTTTTAATTCGGTTTCAAGCAGATCAATGATTTCGGTCAGCTCTAGCAACACAAAATCGCGGTTGGTTTCGGTGTGCACCGTCAAGATGGCGGCTTCACTAATCTTGAAAATACTTTCTACATTCATTTCGGCCTCTTGGTTGGCCTCAACGATGCGTTGGGCACGTTTGGCCTCGTCGAGCATTTCCGTGAGTTCGGCCTTGGAACAGCCTTGGTAGTTTTGAAGGTTTTTCATCGTAAAAAAGGGGTTAAAATCCGTAGCGTTTTTTTGCAGAAAACGGGAAGTAATCTTCTCCGTTGACGATTTGGAAGGTCCCGTTGGGGCCGGGTAGCCAAACTTCATCGTCTTCGGTGTCGTACACCCTTGTTGCCCATTTTTTGTTAGGCGGCATTTGGAAATTTTCTTTGATGGTTTCAATCAGCAAATGGCTAATCTCCCGTGTGGCAATAAGCTTGGGTGGTAGATTGTCGGGGTCATCCACGGTTTGCTTGATGATGTACATATTGGCCTCTCCAAGCAGCGCTGGTGATATTTCCCGAATATTATGGGCCTGAAAAATCAGCTCTGTCCCGTTGTTTTTTGGAGTTTTTAGGAGCTTTTGGCGCGGTATGGTGAGGTTTCCGCGAAACAGCACCCCACAATCGTCAAAAAGAATACTGCATTGGGACACGTAGTTGATTACTACCTCGGCAAACTCGTCAATCTCTACGCCTCTGACGATGGCCCTAATGGGATAAGGGTATTTAGGCAGGACGTACATGATCTGTTCGAGCGTAATGGGGTCTAACCCATAGTCGTTGTAGGATGAATTGTTGGTGTGGTCAAAAACGATAATGCTTTTGGGTACATTCTCGCGTAGGTAAAACTCCTCCGCTATCTGCATAGCGGTATAAGTCTTCCCTACGTTTCGTTTGCCCACTGCCAACCAAATATTCCCCTTTGGATTCATCCTGCTACTTCTTCTTGGAAAACTTGTTTTTGAGGTTGCTGGCTACGCCCGTCACTTTGTCGATGATTACGTCTTTGCCTGATTCAAGGATTTCAGCGCCTGTGAGAATCACGTAGTTGCGCAAGAAGTCGTTAGGGTCTTCGAGACGCAATTCTCCACGTTCGTTTTTGTCCCACATATCCTGAAAAATGAGTTCTTCGTAGATGTTACGCATATCATCATCGTTCAGAATTTTAGTTTTAGCGCGTTCGATACTGCGTCGCTTTTCGACGGCCTTACGAATGTTTGGAATCAGCTCACGGTCTTGGTCTGTCAGGGTGGCATCATCGCGGTCAAACCGTTCTAGGAGTTCGACCATCGCATTGGAAGCGGCCAAACTACCCACGAGTGTCCTGGCAAAGTTGCTGATGGTTTCCACGTATTTGAGATTGAGCGTAGCTTTCCACTTCGCCATTGAGCGCATTTTGGCCTCATCCACTTTATAGCGGGGCGGTGGTGGAGGTGGCATATAGGCAGGTAAGCCAAATTGACTCTGGGGAGCGTGTGGATACGGATAATACCCCGGATACCCTTGCGATTGGTCGGGTATCGGATGATGGGGCGGGGGCGGTGACATTACGGGCGGCTGAAAGCCCTCGGGGGGCTTGGGCACGGTGCGCGGGGGCGGGAGCTCGGCAGGTTTTTCGTTGAAAATACTTCCAAATGCCCGATTGGAAGCTTCTGCAACGACTTCCTTGGCGGCATTGTAAGTATCCTGAACGGCCATACCTAAGTATTGCTGCCGAAGGTTGGGGAATCCACTCATTTTTTGAATTTATTTAAGATTTTGGTAAAGAGCTTTGCTACGCCACCGAAGATTTCTGACTTAATCCAATCCCATGCCTGATCTTGATATTCCCCAATCTTTGCCTTGGCACGTTGGAAGATGTTTTGCCGGCGGCTTTGGCGTTCAATCTCATTTTTGATGTAGGGGCGCATCCATGCCTCAATGGCCTCGGGGTTGCCGTGCAACAGTCCCATTTTATTGAAGGTATCGGTGAGCAAATGCAATTGTGCTTCATTCCTGACCATTACCTCGGGAAAAGACTTTCGGAACGCCATAGCCGCAAAGGCATCATGAAAGAAGGCATCCGCTTCCGGTACGGTGAAATCACCATAATCATCAATGATTATGTTGTTTTCGTCGATGATTACAAGTCTCATGCTTTATTCTTTTATGATGGGGCAGAAAGAAAGAAAGTGGTCAACAATGCCTCGAAAACTGCATTCGATTGTGCCATCCTCAATGTTCCTCGCAACGCTCTGAATGGCCTTGATTATTCTTGCATTTTCAAAGGCATTGACGGCTACATTTTCTTCCGAAACGGGTTCCAGTACCAATGTAGGTTGTACTTGTACCAGTTGAGTTGGTTGGGGTTTAGGGGTCGGCTGCAAATACTCGGCAATGGCAAATCTGACTTCGTTGTTGACCGTAGAGTCAATGGACTCTACTTTTTGTTTCAACAAAAATTGCATCGTTCTGGGGATGCGTAGGCTCAATAGTTCAGTATTGGATTCAACCAAAAGCGGATGCTTGTTGGGCTCGGGCCTTACAGAAGCGATAAGGGGTGTCATGCGTTTTGTATTACGTTTCTGCAAAGGTGAAAAACACCTAT
>JAIXPV010000725.1 GCA_027486105.1 Runella sp.
TATGAAGAGTTTCTAAGAGCCGCCACCAAGGGCAAAAACCATTTTGAGATGGCTGAAAGTAATCTTCAAGAAAACTGCATATTTGTCAAATCTGACTATAAGCTGATTCGGGTAGATTTTGATTCTATTTTGTACATCGAATCATTCAAGGATTACGTCAAGATTCACCTTGCCGCGCCTGCCGCCCCCATCATTACGCTAAGCCGCCTGAAGGCCATCGAAGATAAGCTACCACCCTCAAGGTTTCTCCGAATTCACCGCTCATTTATTGTCGCTATTCATAAAGTAGATTCAATCAGTAGAAATGCCGTTTCTATTGGAAAAACAACGCTTTCGGTGGGGGATTTGTACAAGGATGCTTTCAAAGAATTAATGGGGCTATGAGAGCGTCAGGTATTCTGCCGTGAAGTAAATGGTGATTATATGTTTGCTCCTTGTTGAACATAAAGGGAGAGGATATCTGTCGATAAATTTCTGCCCTCTGGCGGATATTTCTTGTGGTTGTAGGGGGAGAGTAGTAGTTTTAAAGTTGCTTAATTTATTTAAGTAGATAGATAATAGTTTTTACACCCCTTTGGCGTTGCTGGAGGGGTGTTTTAGTAATTGAGAAATAGGCGGCTCTTGGGGCCCTCATTGCAAATTTGCCAGCCCCAGCCTACCTTTGGTCTCTTGTTTTAAACTTCATTAATGTACTGCGATGAAAAAGATCATAACCGTTTTATTATCAGTAATTTACTTAACTGCTCTCGTGTCGATGGATGTTGCTTCCCAAAACCCTTTTTTTAGTAACTACAACACGCCTTTTGGCGTGCCGCCCTTTGCTCAAATCAAAAATGAGCATTTTGAACCCGCTTTTATCGAAGGCATGAAACAACAAGCGGCGGAGATTGCGGCCATTACCGCCCAAAAAGAAGCGCCAACCTTTACCAATACGATTTTGGCGCTGGAAAACAGCGGGGATTTGCTAGACCGCGTCGGAACCGTGTTTTTTAATTTTAACAGCGCCAATACCAACGAAGGTATTCAGAAAATTGCGCAGACGCTGTCGCCCAAAATGTCCAAGCACCGCGACGATATTCAACTGAATGCGGAATTGTTTAAGCGGGTCAAAACTGTTTATGACCAACGCGCTACCGCAAAACTAACGGGAGAACAGCTGATGTTGCTCGAAAAAACCTACAAAAGCTTTGTGCGTAGCGGCGCGGCACTCTCGGCCGAGAAGCAAGAACGGATGCGTAAAATCAACGCCGAAATGTCGCTGCTGACTTTAAAATTTGGTCAGAATCTGTTGGCCGAAAACAACAATTATACGTTGGTTATTGATAAAAAAGAAGACCTGAGTGGCTTGCCCGAGTCGCTGATTGCCGCCGCTGCCGATGACGCAAAAAAACGTAAAATGGAAGGAAAATGGGTATTTACGCTGCAAAACCCCAGCATCATGCCTTTTTTGCAATACGCCGATAATCGCTCATTGCGGGAAAAGATTTTTAAAGCCTACCTCGAACGCGGCAATCACAACGACGCCTACGATAACAAAGCCATCATGACAAACATCGTGGCGTTGCGGGCCGAAAAAGCGGCTTTGCTTGGCTATGAAAATCATGCGGCCTACGTGTTGGAAGAGAGCATGTCCAAAACGCCCGCTAAAGTAAGTGAACTATTGAACCATTTGTGGACCGCCACCGTGCCCGTGACCAAACAGGAAGCCGCGGAGTTGCAGACGTTGATGGACAAAGAGGGCAAAAACGAAAAACTGGAGAGTTGGGATTGGCGCTACTACGCCGAAAAATTGCGCAAGCAAAAATACGACCTCAACGAAGAGGAATTACGTCCTTATTTTTCGTTGGACAATGTGCGCAAGGGTATTTTTACGCTTTGCCAGCGACTCTACGGCCTAAAATTCGAGCCGCGTGCCGATATTCCTGTGTATCACGAAGAAGCCACGGCCTACGAAGTAAAAGAAGCCAATGGGCAGCACGTGGGGGTGATGTACATGGATTTTCATCCGCGTGCGAGCAAGCGCGGCGGTGCTTGGATGACGAGCTACCGCGAACAAGAAATGGAAAACGGCAAGCGCGTGGCTCCCGTAGTCTCCATTGTTTGTAATTTTTCCCGCCCTTCGGGCAATGCCCCCGCTTTGCTCAGCATGGATGAAGTGCAGACGTTCTTTCATGAATTTGGGCACGCATTGCACGGCCTACTGTCCAACGTCAATTACGGTAGTCTGTCGGGTACGTCGGTGCCGCGTGATTTTGTGGAGCTGCCTTCGCAAATCATGGAAAACTGGGCCACCGAGCCAGAAATGCTAAAACTGTACGCCAAACATTACCAAACAGGCGCGGTGATTCCCGAGGCACTTATTGAAAAAATGAAAAAAAGCAGTTTGTTCAATCAAGGCTTTGAAACGTCGGAATACTTGGCGGCATCATTGCTTGATATGAGTTATCATACCCTTAAGCCTGGGCAAACGCCAACGGATGTGCTGACATTTGAAAAAGAGGCGATGGACAAAATCGGCCTGATTTCTCAGATTCCGCCGCGCTATCGCACCACGTATTTTCAGCATATTTTCTCGGGCGGGTATTCGGCAGGTTATTACAGCTACATTTGGTCGGCGGTATTGGATGCCGACGCTTTTGAAGTTTTTAAGCAAAAAGGCCTTTTTGACCCCAAATCAGCCCAATCTTTCCGTAAAAATGTGTTAGAAAAGGGTGGGACCGACGAGCCGATGAAACTTTACCTCAACTTCCGTGGTGCTGAGCCAGACATTAAGCCACTCCTGCGCCGTCGGGGATTGATGAAAGAAGTGAATTAGGGAATTGTCGATTATCCATTGATTATTATCCATATTAAGGAGATTTGAACGTTGGTTCAGGTCTCCTTTTGGTTTGGCCGAAACCCAAACTTTTGTCCAATAGGCCGCTATGAGTTTCGCTTTCCATCAGCCAATACGGCCTGTCTATCCTTTTGATTCCGGGCTTTATCCTATTTTACTTTCTGTATGAATAATTCCGACCCACCTTTACGGCATCAATCATACAACCATGAAAAAAATTTATTTTCTTCTCGCTATTACACTTCTTGTAGCTACCCTCCTGACGCCCGCAATGGCGCAGTTTCCGATGGGGGGAGCCACCCCGACCAAAGCCCTGCCCGGAACGGCAGGCGACCAAACGCCCAAAGGTAGCTCTAAAATCACCGGTTTTGTGGTGGATTCATCGGTTACCAAAGCCGTCGAATTTGCCAATGTTGCGCTCTACAACAAAGCCACTGGAAAAGCCGTTGACGGAACCGTGGCGGACGAAAAAGGAAAATTTGTGCTGAATAAAATCGTGGAAGGAGAGTATCGTTTGCTGATTTCCTTTCTGGGATTTAAGAACAAAACGATTGAAAACATAACGCTGGCCAAAGGTCAAGAACTGGAGCTTGGGGTGATAAAACTTAGCGCTAATGTGCAGACCCTCAGTGAGGTAGTCGTAACGGGGCAGGCTGCTTTGATCGAAGAAAAAGTGGACCGCTTGGTGTACAATGCCGACAAAGACATCTCGGCCAAAGGAGGAGACGCGGCCGACGTGTTGCGTAAGGTGCCTTTGCTCACGGTAGATTTGGACGGTAACGTATCGCTGCGGGGGAGTCAAAACATTCGGGTGCTGATCAACAACAAACCTAGTACCATTATTGCCAGCAGTGTTTCTGACGCGTTGAAACAAATTCCCGCCGACCAAATCAAAACTGTGGAAGTGATTACCAGCCCGTCGGCAAAATACGATGCAGAAGGCTCGGCAGGGATTATCAACATAATCACCAAGAAAAACAGCCTTCAGGGAATGAACCTGAATATAGACGGAGGGGTGGGCAACCGAGGCTCTTCGCTGGCACTCAACGGAAGTTACCGAAAGGGGAAAGCTGGGTTTACGCTCGGTGGATTTGGCCGTGCCAACTACAACATAATCACTAAAACGAGCTTGGAACAAACGGGCATCGTAAATGGTGTTACTACACTGACCCGACAAACGGGCGATGGTACTAGCAACATGTTGTTTGGGCAGTATAACCTGGGTTTTGACTACGATTTGGCCAAAAACCAAAGCATCACTGCGGGTGTACGTTATGGGGTGCGGAACATGGTAAACCAGCAAGATTTGGTGACAAGATTGTTTACCAACGGCGTAGGGGGATTGACTTCGAGCCGCAATGTAGATGCTAAAAACCTGTCAGGAACGGTTGATATCAACGTAGATTACCTCCATACTTACAAAAAACCGCAGCAAGAATGGAGCATTTCGACGCTCTACAGCCGCAATGGCCTGACGAATGATTTTGACGCCAATTTATTGAACGGAGAAGGCAGCCTGACGAGCCGCCAGCGAAATCTTAACGCCAATGTAAATCAAGAATTTACGTTGCAAACGGATTATCAAACCCCGATTAAAAAAAACCAGTTGCTAGAATTTGGGGCAAAAGGGATTTTTCGGGAAGTGACCAGCGATTACCGCTATTTGTTGGCAGGCCCAACGGGAGAATTTACCAAAGAAATCAATCAACCTTCTGGTGAACTGATTTATCACCAAAACATCGCGGCGGGCTACACATCTTATACCTACACAACTAAAAAGCGCTATACTTTCAAAGGAGGATTGCGCTACGAACACACGTTTATCGACGCCAGCACCCGCGAAGGTGGTCCCATCGGAATCGGTGATTATGGCGTGTTGGTGCCGAGCGTCAATGCTTCCAAAACCATTAAAGGCACTACCTTGAAATTGGGCTACAACCGACGGATTCAGCGCCCAGGATTGCAGCAACTGAACCCTAACTTCAACGCCGCAAACCCCCAAAATATCACAATCGGTAACCCAAGTTTGCGGCCTGAACTGACCAATAACTTTGAATTAGGAGTGAGCAAAACCATCAAAAAAGTATTTGTGAATGCGACCTTTTTCGGGCGTGTGACCAACAACGCCATTTCGCAGGTTCGCCGACCTTCTGATACACTAGCCGGTGCGATTGTGACTACGTTTGAAAACATTGGCCGTCAACACGCTTACGGGACCAACATCTTTGCCAACATCGCTGTTACCTCTAAAATCAACGTAGGGATTTTCTCAAATGTATTTTACACTACCCTGAGTGGACAAGCAATGGGAGAAAACGGGGTCTCGCAGAACCTCACCAACGATGGTTTTAACGTGAGTGGTGGGTTGTTTTCGCAGGCGCAATTTAAAAATGGCTGGGGCGCACAGGCATTTGGCTTCTTGCAAGGTTCGCAGGTGCAGTTGCAAGGAATGCAGGGAGGGTTCGGTTTTTATACCGTAGGAATCAAGAAAGAGTTTAAAAACAAAAAAGGTAGCATTGGACTGGCGGGAGAAAACTTCCTGAGCCGCCGTTTCAACATCCATACCGAGCTCAATTCGGCCCAGTTCAATCAGGTAAGTGATGTATACCTTTATAATCGAGGAGTACGTATGACATTCACCTACAAAATTGGCAAAATGACCATGGAGGCTCCTAAAAAGAAAGCCCGCTCGGTCAACAATGATGATGTAAAAACTGAAGGCAACGGCCAAGCGGCGCCTGGGGCAGCGCCCACAGGCGGTGCGCCGAGACCCTAGTAGGAAATTATTTTAACCTATTCATAACTAACGCATTATAACTTTAATATTCTAACAAAATGAAAACAAACAAACTATTGGTAGCAACATTGGCTGCCTTCGTTTCAATCAGTTCGTACGCCCAAACGGTGGATGAAATCGTGGATAAACATATTGCGGCAATGGGTGGCGCGGATAAACTAAAAGGGGTAAGTACCATTGTGATTGAGCGCACACTTGCAGTTCAAAGCATGGAAATCCCTAACAAAACGACGGTGGTGGTGGGTAAGGCCTTACGTACAGAATCGTCGGTAATGGGTAATTCTATGGTGCAGGTGGTGGAGGGTGCAACGGGTTGGATGATACGCCCCGCCATGATGGGTGGAACGGGTGACCCTGAAGACATGCCTGCCGAAATGGTGAAGCAGCAGTCGGGCCAATTAGACCCCTTTGGCGAGTTGTATAATTACAAAGAAAAAGGTAATAAAGTAGAACTAGTAGGCAAAGAGAAAGTGGAAAAAGACGATGCGTATCACCTCAAAGTTACGACGAAAGATGGCCAAGTAATGGAGCAATACATTGATGCTAATACCTTTATGTTGACCAAGCTGAAAACAACGATAAATGGTCAAGATGGCGAAATTATGTTTTCAGATTATAAAGAGGTAGAAGGTATCAAAATGGCCAATACCATGGATATGACCAGTCAAATGGGGGCCTTGACTTTTATCACCAACAAAGTGACGGTCAATGCAAAGGTAGACGAATCTATCTTTAAGAAGCCAACGAAGTAAGAAGTGAAGGGTGTAGGTCATAAATTTTCTTCACTATCTATTGAACACAAAGCCGCTCCGAAAGGGGCGGCTTTGTTCATTTATGGGTTATTCAACTAATTATTTTCATGGCTTACTTTTTTTTGACTAACCTCGGCGATAGGGACGGTCAAATTTTTGATTGTGTTGGTGGGCTGCTAAACGTTGACGTTGCACGGGTGTCAAAACGGACCAAATGTCGCGTTGTTTTTCGTTTTCCAAGCGCTGAATGTCTCGGCTGCTGAGACGCCTTCCTCTCAGGATGCGGTCATAATGGTTCTCAATTTTTTTCAACTCATTTTCCTGCTTACGCGTCAGTTTGACGATGTTGTCCAATCGGTTGATTTTCAGCTCTTCGTAGGCATTATCAATCCGAGGGTTGCCGTATTGTAGTGCCTGATTAGGACGTTGGTTTGGATATTGGCCGCGTTGGGCATTGACAGTGGCGGTGCTCAAAAGCGCGAAAGCGGCGATGGCTAAGAGGGTCTTTTTCATGGTTGCTGTTAATTTGAATTGTTGGTTTTTTGTTGGTTTACGAAGGTTAGAACGAAATTGAAACCCAACGTTTAACGCACATTTAGTCTAATCTACCAATTAATTGCTCTAGTAGATAGACTCAAAAAACGCACCGATGAATGGACATTTATTTTTCGTCAGCTCCACTATCCTATGTCCATTTTTGAGGAAGAAGCTTCGATGAGCCCATGTTTAATCAGCCATTTAGCCTTCTAAAACTCATTTGCCATGGGGCGGGCTATTCGATTATTGCCAGAAAGTTGGCTTTTTGGTGGTTCCTCCTAGCTCCCTGCAATCACTACAAGCTGCGCTACCAGTAGTATACCAAAGTTCTTGAGAACCCGGGACAGGGAATTCTACCAATATCAAATGAGACAACATTTCAAACATCCTTATTGCTTCAGATGCTGGCAACGTATCAAGTGGCTCGCAGGATTTATCCAAGAAAGTAAGCCCACCTAGTTTTTCTGTAATAAACAGTCGCTTTTCTTGCAATGAAGACGCGCTGAAAAACCCAAAAACAATTTCATTTGGATTGCTGACACAGGAAATATTGCCCGTTACCTGCGATGGCTGAGAATCAAACAGCCCCCCCCGTCACTTCGTTGGTTCTGGATAGTGCGTTCCAGTATTCAAATTCTTGCTGCGAAATACCATACTGTCTTACCAGAATGCTGTATTTAATCCGCAACTTGTCGCCAAGTACAGGTACAAAAGTAATGGGTATGTCTTGGATAATATCCTCCCTAAGTTTAATAGACGAGGCAACGGTAATCTGCGCCGATTTGCGATGAGCCCAACACCTATTTACATCTTCTGTTCGCCCCTTAATTTGTTTGCCTATTACTTCATAACCTGTATACAGCGGCATTTGGTACTCCCAGGTTTCCTCAAAATTCCATCGGTAGAAGCGCGTCTTATTCAATGGGTCATGCGTATTAACATTGATTTGTACGCCTGTCACGTCTGGGCTCACCCGGTAGGTAACACTATCAATGGAAGGCGTTTGCATGGCTGGCACGTACTGGGAGATGTATTTGTTGCCATTTTTTGTGCGGATATGAAGCCGGAATTTTTCGTTGCTTAAATAAGTAATGGCCCCCAGTATATAACTCCCAGGTTGTACTTCTACAAATTTAAAATTGCTGCCTTTGTCACCTTCTACGCTGACTTCAGCCTCGCGCTCCGCCTTGGGCGGTTCCTTTTCATTTATATTTTGGGTACGGCTGAGCCTAATTTGGCTAGTAGCCAAAGGGCTGACATTCAACGAACCATCCACTACTAGAAAGTTGCCTGCATGAGTGATTTCTGGAGGCATATAGGGTTGAACACAACTAAACACTAAATACAGCGTCAACGACAGAATGGATAGATAAAGTAGCTTAAAAAGATTTTTCATGACTTATCAGACTTATTCTATAAAGTGCTGTCTCTCATCAGAATACCTGCAAAAAGCATCTATTTTTTGGATTTCATCGGGCCGCTTCAAGTGCCACATATGATTTAAATACCCGTTTAATCTATGGTTGGCAATAACTGTAAAGGGTAATTTGTATGTGCTGATATCAATGAGTGTCGTTTTATGCCTCTATAAAGCCGCTTTAATGACAGCTTTTTACGTTCTATTTCATTCACTATTGGCCACGCTTAGTACAAGACCCATATTTGTACCCATACTTCACCGTATAGGATGCGAGTATGACATTAAAAATTTTTACAAACAGCTCTTACTGGTGTATTCATGTATAAGATGCATCAGTTATAAATTTCAAATAAACATACATCTATTACAGCCATGAAGTATTTATTGCCACATACCATCGATAATTTCCTTGGTGAAAAATTGATTTTCAAGCGTATACTACACGAGTCAGACGGTGATGTCTTGATCGGTGAGAATTTTGTGCAACCTGGTAGCGGCCCACCTATGCATACTCACTGGCTACAAGATGAAGGTTTTACGGTATTAAAAGGGCGAATTGGGTACCAAGTTGCAGGGCAGCCGAAGCAGTACGCAAATGCAGGAGAGTCGGTTGTATTCAAACGCGGCACCCCTCACCGTTTTTGGAACGACGGCGCAGAAGTGTTGCACTGTGAGGGGTGGCTAAAGCCTGCCAACACCAGTATTTTTTTTCTGAGCAGCATATTTGCCGCCCAAAAAAAATCAGGCAAAGCCCAGCCTGAAGTTTTTGATGCAGCTTATCTCATCACTCGTTATGCAAGCGAATATGAGATGAACGAAATACCAGTTTTTGTCAGAAAAGTTATTCTGCCCATTGTGTATCGAATTGGTAAGTTACTTAACAAATACGAGCATTTTAACGATGCTCCCGAACCAATAAAGTACCCGTAAAACTGCCTAGCTTGTTTGTTAAATGCTTATTAAAGAGTGAGTTAAGTTGAAGTTATACCAGTGGTAGGGTAACGCGAAATTCGCGCCCGTCATCCTCAATGATGGGCGCGGGTTGGCCCAACATGCGGTACTTGGTAAGGATGTTACTTAGTCCAACGCCGTTGCTCAACACCCGCGTGGATTTACGCTGTATATTATTACTGACCACCAGCCAGTGTGATTCGTCAAGATATAGATTGATGTTTAGCGGCTGTTCGGGCAATATTATGTTGTGTTTAACGGCGTTTTCAATCAGTAGTTGAAGCGTTAAGGGGGGGAGTTGCCGCTCTTCACCGTTAGACAAAACATTGGCGGTTAATATAAGCGAATCACCGTGGCGCGTTTTGAGTAAGTGGTAGTAGGAGTTAAGAAAGTCTAATTCTGCCGACAGTGGCACCAATGTTGCGTCGTTGCACCGAAGTAGATATCGATACACCGAACTCAGCTCTTCACTAAATGTTTCGGCTTTCTGTGGATCTTCGCTGATTAAGGCTGTTAACGAGTTAAGGCTATTGAACAAAAAGTGGGGGTTGACTTGCTGGCGTAGCGCATCTAATTCGGTTTGCATCTTTGCCTTTTTGAGGTCTTCGGCATCTGTGAGGGCTAATCGATACAATTTCAGGTAGTAAATGACCTCATAGACGCCACCCACAATGAAAGCAAACGAAATGGCCATCGCAATATGGGTCAGATACACCCGAGGAGTTGGATCAGCAATCAGGCCCGTAGGGTCAATTTGGCGGAGTCCCCAAGTTTCGACGGGCTGTAACAAGGAGGTTAATACCGCGTAACCGATAAACGTGAGCAGAACTCGTCGACCTGTATTATCAATTTGGAAATACTTGGCTCGTGCTTGGAATACCCACCAACGCAATAACTCCCAACTTAGGCCAGTTGTTATCAAGCCCCAACCAAAGGTCAGCCCTACTAATGACCATTCAAAACCATATTCTCGTATGTAAAAGAATACAAATGGCAAAACAGACACCGGAACCCCGATGAGTCGAAACCATTTGTCGTTGGGTTTAGCACGTTGAGAATCGTCGGTAGTTATTGTTTGCACACCGAATCAAAATAGAGAATGTTATGGTAAAAATACAAACTTTGGGATGATTGGCAAAATTCAAGAACGTGGGCTTTCGATGGTAAACGTTGGGTTAATTTGGTTAGCCAATCAATATACCAGGCTGGATTTGTATTTTCATAGCGTGCCCGATAGCGGCTACCCAACTTGTCATAGCCTTGTTGTACAATGAGTTTAGGGATTTGTAATTGGTTAAATGGTGCCAAATAGATGTTTTTTTAGTGCATTTTATGCTTTCTTACTCAGTCTTCAAACTCTTCACAGGATTCATGAACGCGGCTTTGATAGCTTGAAAACTCACGGTTAATAACGTGATGACTAACGCACCAGCGCCCGAAGCTATAAAGACCCACCAACTGATGTCGGTGTGGTATTCATATTTTTGAACCCAATCATTCATGAAATAGTAAGCGATTGGAGCAGAAATGAAGCAGGAAATAATTACCAAAAATACAAAATCTTTGGAAAGTAAACCCCACAAATTGGTCACCGATGCACCCAATACCTTGCGAATTCCGATTTCTTTGGTGCGTTGCTCGGCTACAAAACTAGCTAATCCAAATAAGCCTAAACAAGAGATGAAGATGGCGAGTATGGCAAAGAAGGTAGCCAATTTGCCGATACGCTCTTCGTTTGTGAATTTTTTGGCAAGTTCTTGATCCGCAAATTTATAGTCGAAAGGAGCGGATGGATCAAGCTTTTTGAAAACTGCAGCTACTTTGTTGAAGGCTTCAGTGGTACTGACGGTGGGCTTAAATTTGATATTGATACAGTTTAAGTACTCATACTGCAAAAAATGTAAACCTGGATATATTTTTTGGTAAGGTGACTCTCCTACCATATCTTTTATAGGGTTATTGCATGAAGGACTAAGTTAGCATCTTTGACAAATGGATGTAGCCGAATTATTTTTTGAGATTGATGATCCCCGCCA
>JAIXPV010000084.1 GCA_027486105.1 Runella sp.
AAACTTGAGCGTGCGCCCCAGTCGATACGAGATATTGCCCAAATGCGCCAGCGAAGCCGCCATGTGAGCTGTTTCTACGGGGCCATTCAGGAGTTTTTTGTCTTGCGCACGCACGGCATCTACAAAGTTTTTGTAGTGATCGCCACCTTCTTTTCGGGCTGGGCCAGGAGTGCGCTCTCTGCCAAGATAGGTCTTGTAGTCGTTGTAGCCATTGATAACCATGTAGCCTTTGTCGCCGTAGAAAAGATTTCCTACTTCCACGCCGTCTTCCTTGTTGGTCATCCAAGGGCGCACTTCCACTTCGATGAGTTTTTTCTGTTTGGGATAAATATAGCTCGATGTAAGCGTCTCGGGCGTTTCTTTGCAGTCGTTCCAGAGGAATTTGCCGCCCGTAGACGTGATTTCTTCGGGCAACCCTACGTTGAGTCCCCACATGGCGAGGTCGGTTTCGTGGATACCTTGGTTACCGATATCGCCGTTGCCGTATTCCCAAAACCAGTGCCAATTGTAATGTACGTAGTTTTTCGAGAACTCACGCGCCTGCGCTGGTCCCTGCCACAAATCCCAGTTCAGGCCTGCAGGTACCGCTGATGGGCCCTGATTGCCAATATCGGGCCGCCACTTGAATATCAAAGCCCGGGCCATGTATACATTTCCGATGAGGCCGTCGCGCAGGTGTTTAATGGCTTCCTGAATGGCCACCGAGCTGCGCAACTGCACGCCATGCTGTACAATACGGTTGTATTTGGTGGCGGCTTCTACTAGCTTACGGCCTTCGTAAATGTTATGACAGGCAGGTTTTTCGACGTATACATCCTTTCCTGCCTGACACGCCCAAATTGCCGCCAAAGCGTGCCAATGGTTGGGCGTGGCAATGCTCACGGCATCAATGTCTTTGTCTTCGTAGACTTTCCGCAAATCTTGCTCCGTCTTTACTTTCTTTTTATAGTTTTTTTCAAAATCAGTCGCGCGTTCTTGAAGCACAACGTTGTCAACATCACAAAGGGTAGCTACTTCTACATTTGCTAGTTTTGAGAAGCCCGAAATATGGTCTTTACCGCGACCGTTTACACCAATTACCGCCACGCGTACACGGTCATTAGCCCCAAATGCATGGGCAGGAATAATGGTCGGAATTCCTACCGCCGCCGTACCTAAGGCCGCCGTTTTCAGAAATTTCCGTCGTGAAAAAGGGATGTGTTTCATTTGTTAAGGGTTTGAATTACTTCTAACCCTAGTAAGACCTCTAAGAAGCATACATACTTGTTTTTGAGGTCAAAAATCGGTTTTAACACCCAATCTACCTTGCTTTTATCACAACCAGCCAAATCGTTCCATCAAACGGGCTCTCAGGTAGCGCAAACAATCTGCCGAGATTACAACCGCGCCAGCGTCAAGCCGCCATCTACCATAAATACCTGCCCCGTCGAATACGGAAACGCGCCTTCGGCAATGGCGGCTACGGCCTTTCCGATATCGTCTGGGTAGCCCCAGCGGGGTTGAACGGTGAGGCCCTCGGCGATGAGTTTGTCGTATTTGTCAGTGACACCAGCCGTCATATGGGTTTTGATAACGGCCGGGCGTACTTCATATACGGGAATCCCAAATTCGCCCAAACGCGCTGCGAATAGCTGCGTGGTCATGCTCAGCCCTGCTTTGGCCACGCAGTATTCGCCCCGATTGACGGAGGCCACTGTCGCTGAAATTGAAGAAACGGTAATAATACAGCTTTCAAAATCAGGACTCTCAGCTTTTTGCTCAATCATCCAATTGGCTGCGGCTTGGGTCAAAAAATACGTCCCTTTCAAATTGGTATTAACCACATAATCAAAGCTTTCTTCGGTGGCTTCCAAAATATCGGCGCGTACTTTTGGGGCTACACCAGCGTTGTTGACCAGCAGGTTCAGGCGCCCGAAATGCGATTTGATTTTTTTTAACATCGCTGTTCTTGCTTCGCCTGACGCAATATCACCCCCACAATAAATCACTTCCGCGCCTAAATTGCGCAAATGCGTTAACGCCTCCCCTACCGAGGTTTCGTCACGCATACCGTTGATGGCCAAATCAAAGCCTTTTTTAGCCAAATGTTGGGCAATTCCCAAACCGATTCCGCGACTACCGCCAGTGATAAATGCTACTTTTTTCATAGAATGAACGTCGGTAAAAAACGTCGGCAAGGTTCAAAACCTTGCCGACGTTTGATAAATGTTTATAAATTCTCTTTAATCGTGCTTCATGTACATAAAGCTAAAACGGATGCCCGTCTGACGGTTTTGAACAGTCGGACGGGTATGATTCACAAACTCTCCTTAATCGCCTTTAACTCCTCGGCTTCGGGGCGTTTTTTGTAATAAGGGTCCAGAGGAAAACACCCCGAAATTAAGCCGTGGCGCGGAGCCGTGGTGCAGTCGGAGAAAGTACGACAAATGAGGTTGCGCGTTAGGCTTTTTCCTTGCAACATATCGTCGGGCATCGAAGGGTAAGAAAGCACCATTCGCCCAAAACCTACGCTATCGGCCATGCCGTTGCGCAATACATACTGCGCGACATTTGGCAACCATTCTTGTAGATATGAGTACCCCGAACCAATAATCACTAATTCAGGGAATTCGGCTTTTAGTCCTGCCGTCACGTCAATTTGGCGTTTCACCCCCGTAAAAGGCTCTTCTGGAGGCAAGTAGCCATCCGAAGGCGGAAACAACGCGGGGCGGGTAAGGTGAGGCGTGTAATAGGGGCTTCCTCCCGTTATGCATATCAATTGAATACCAAGCTCTTGCGCCAGTCTCAAAAAGGCTTTGGGTTCTTCTAAATCAATCGAAAGGCCGTCTTTTTGCCCACCAAATGCGTACGGATAAACCTCCATTTGTTCGGGCTCGCCTTGGTCATTTGTTCCTTTTTTGAACGGAATAAAATCAAACGCGCTCAAACGAATCCCCATTTCTAGCCCTGGTGCGGCCTCTTTGATGCCCGCCACGATGTTACGTAAGTAGCGGGTACGGTTTTCAAAACTACCTCCATACTTGCCGTCGCGGTCGATGGCACTCAGAAACTCGTGCCCCAAGTAACCGTGGCAATGCTTTATATCCACAAAATCATAGCCAGCTTTTTGGGCCAACACCGCAGCTTTTACGTACATTTCAATGATTTCGTCCACCTCTTCGTCGGTCAGAACGGGGTGGTCAGCTTCCATGCCAAATTTTTTATTCAAGAATGGATGCGAGTATAATATCTTTGACTCAAATTTTTTGTGGTTATTGGGTTTACAAAAACGCCCCGAATGCGTGAGTTGTAAGCCAATCAGTAGATCGTCGGTTGTGCCAAATTTCTCAAGGTGTTTGTCCAAAATCAATTGACGCAACTGGACAAACTCTTCAAAGTTTTCTTCGTTCATCACCAACTGATTAGGGTTTGCTTTTCCCTCATGGCACACCGCCACGGCTTCGCAACCAAACAGCAGTTTGGCACCGCTGACGGCAAACTTTATCCAACGATTTTTCGTAAATTCAGAAGGTTTTCCATCAAGAGTTCCGTCCCAGCCTTCCATCGGTAAAATACACAGACTGTTGCCAATCGTTTTACCTGACTTGAGGGCTATTTTCTTTCCAAAAGGGCTTTCGGAAGGGGGCAATAGGGTTTCGTCAAACGCCAAATCAATTTGGCAGCTTTCTAAATGTTTTTTTAAGTCCGCCGCCGTTTTTAGCTGGGCGACTCGGGTATATTTGGGTTTATATTTTCCGCTGCTCATGGGAGGTTTGTTATCCGTTGGTTGCATTTAGTTCTCCACAAAGTGGCCCTAAGTTTGACAGAGAGTTCCACAAAGCCTATTTTACACAGTTCAAAAAGGCGTAGTACGGCTCGTTGTTAATGATTCGCTGCACATAAAGCGCGGCTTCACGAATGTGATAATCACCCCACATGCTTGATTCCCCATACGCAATTTTGCTACCTTCTGGCACGTAATCCCAACCGTTGGGTTGGTGATAAATGGAGTGCAATAACAAACCCTGATGACTGGGGTCCGTACTTAAGTAAGGCTCTTCGAGCAATGAATTCAAAACCGTCAACCCTGCCTGCCAATACTTCGTCCCTGATTCTGCATCCCCTTTGGAAGTCAAATAGTTGCCCAAACGTAACAATCCTTGCGCACCGATGGCGGCGGCAGAACTATCGACAGGCTCATAGTCGTTGAATGGGTCGGCTGGCTTATCGAGGTAATCGCCTAATTTATATAGGTTGGGCGCACCAGTATCCCAATACGGAATGCCGTTGGTGGGTGTATGTTCAATGTAAAAATCGCAGGTAGCGCGAGCGGCTTTGAGCATCATCGCCTCAACAGCTTCTCGCCCACCAAACGGTATCAATTGCACATCCGAAATTCTTTCTAAGGCTTCGAGTTGCTCTGGAAAACCGCACATGGCCCATGCCAAACCGCGCGTCCAAGTACTAAAACCAGTATAGCCCTGCTGCGAATTCGGACAACGAAAATTGCCGTCTTTCACATTAAAAACACTCTCGTGGGCGGTACGCCCCCACAAATCATACGAGTCGCGGCCTTCGCCGTAGAACACCGAAAAGTCGGCGGTGGCTTTGATGTGAAACAAGGCCCGTTCGAGCAGATTGATTTTTACGTCTCCTTCCCCCTGAAAAACATGCCCCAATTGGTGACTCACCACCAACGCCCGACATGAGCGAATAGTATCGACAAACAAC
>JAIXPV010000054.1 GCA_027486105.1 Runella sp.
AGAATCATAAGTCTATTCTAAAAAAGCGTTTGCGAAGGAGTTCGCAAACGCTTTTTTATTCCGTGGGAGGTTTATTGCTACTTAAATTCAATAATTCATCTAAACTTTTTTCCCGTTCGTTCAGAAATAGCGGCTTATGAAAAAAATGTAGCTTTTGAAGCAAATACAATAACTGCAGCTTCTCGACTTCGTTTAGATTACCCGAAATGACCAAGCTTGCCTTTCGCATTTCACCAAACGTTCCAAACAAAACTCCTTTTCCCTGCTCCGTAATCAACAAACGCTTGCTTCGTCGGTCATTGGGGTCGTCGGTTTGTTCAATCAATTTGTTATTCAACAAACGTTTTATCACCTCCATTCCAGTCGTTTTTTCGTGGATGTTCAACTCGATGATTTCCGTTTTTGAACACCCGCCTCTTTGCCAAATCCCTGCCAAATAGCCAAAATCATCCAGCGTAATGAGCGCCGAATCATCGAGGGCTTTTTTAATGTACCCTTTCGCATAACGGTACAGAAAGGCAATCAACTGCGACAGCAATGCCTCCACTGTTTCACTGTTTTCAAAATCAACCGCGGCATCAGTCGATTTTGAAAAAACCTGCTGATTCAAATACGCCACAAATCCTTCCATGTCCTTTCGTTGGGAGGAAGAACGCTGGGCTTCATAATCTGCTAGGTGACCAATTAACTGTTGCAGGAGTTCGTAATTCATTTTTTAAACTGAAAACATTCTAATATAAAAAAATTAATTTGTTTTCGTACAAACAATTTCAAATTTGGAATGTTATTGTATTGTATTAAACATGGATAGAACAAAATCAAACCTAAAATGTTTGTCCCAACACTTATTTAGCCATAAACCATCTTGCAATACATATACAATCTAGAACAATGAATTCAACGTCAACATTCAAAAAAAAACTAAATTACATCCCTCTAGCTACCTTCTTCATCGTAGCCTGTTTAAGCCTTGCTTCCGCTGTTGCTCAAAATACGGGGACCATACTGGGCAACGTTAAAGACAAACGCACGCAGGAAGTACTAATTGGTGTGACGGTTCAGGTAGAAGGCACCAACCAAGGCACCACTACTGATACCGAAGGTAAGTTTAAACTCAGTTTGCCAGTAGGCAGCTACAACCTCAAAGCAACGTTTGTGGGTTACAAAGCCACCAGTAAGTTTAACGTTGTGCTTACCTCAGGCAACGCCCAACAAATCAACTTCGAACTGGAGGAAGATGCCGTACAGCTGGCCGAAACCAAAATTGTTTTTAACCGTTCCATCTCGGTTGCCTCCGTCGAAACGCCCAACTCCATCCAAAAACTAACGACCGAGGAAATCAAAAACAACCCTGGTGGCAACTTCGACATCTCACGGGTGATTCAGGTATTGCCTGGTGTTGGCGGGACGGCTGGGTCGGTCGGCGGCTTTCGCAACGATTTGATTATCAGAGGTGGAGGCCCAAACGAAAACGTATTTTATCTGGATGGCGTCGAAATACCAGTTATCAATCACTTTGCTACTCAGGGAAGTTCGGGTGGCCCAACGGGCATTTTGAACGTCTCTTTTATTGAAGATGCCACCCTGAGTTCGAGCAGTTTTAACGCCCGTTACGACAATGCCCTTTCGTCGGTGCTTCAATTCCGTCAGCGCGAAGGTAATCCCGAGCGCATACAGGGAAACATCCGCGTCAGCTCCACCGAAGTAGCTGGTACGCTAGAAGGGCCGATTTCTGCCAAAACCACTTTTTTGGCTTCGGTTCGCCGCTCGTATTTGCAGTTTTTATTCAAAGCCATTGACCTACCAATTCGGCCTAATTATTGGGATTTTCAGTATAAAGTCACGCATAAAATCAATAAAAAAACCACGCTCACAGCCATTGGTGTGGGAGCCATCGACGAGTTCACTTTTGCCGTTCCGCAAGAAAGCAGCCCCGAAAAAGAATATATCCTACGCTCCAATCCCAACATCAATCAGTGGAACTATACGACGGGTTTTTCATTGAAACGGCTTCTGGAAAATGGTTTTATGAATGTTTCGCTGAGCCGAAACATGTTTAATAACCGTCTGGACCGTTTTGAAGACAACCGTCAGGGCGATGAACGCTACCGCGTGCTGAAGAGCAATTCGCAGGAAATTGAGAATAAACTACGGATTGATGTCAATAAATTCGTAGGAAAATGGGAATACAGCTATGGCGCGGTGTTACAATACGTCAAATACAACAATGATTTTTTCAATGTTTTGCGCCGCGAAATTACCAACTCACAGGGGCAAATCATCCAACCCGGCATAACGGTGGCGTTTAACACGGCCATTGATTTCTTCAAGTATGGCGCGTTTGCGCAGGTGAATCGTAAACTGCTCAACGACCGCCTTAATCTTTCGGCGGGCCTGCGGACCGACATGAATTCTTTCACGACCGACGGCAACAATCCGCTCGAAACACTGAGCCCACGCCTATCGGCCAGCTATCAGGTGAGCGACAAATGGCGGTTGAACGCGTCGGTAGGGCGTTATTTCAAAACCCCGATTTACACCGTTTTGGGCTACCGTCAAGATGGGAATTTCGTCAATAAATCTAACAAATACATTCGTTCTGACCACGTGGTAGCGGGTCTTGAATTCATTCCAACGCCTACTACGCGCATCACGCTCGAAGGTTTCTCAAAAATGTACGATAACTACCCCGTTTCTGTACGCGACGGCATATCGTTGGCCAATCAGGGGGGCAATTTTGGCGCCATCGGCAACGAAG
>JAIXPV010000108.1 GCA_027486105.1 Runella sp.
AACAGCACCCAGCCGTTTGTCTTTCGAAAAGTAACCACCAATTGGGGGCGTTTTGCGGCCACCTCTTCGTGCGACAAATACGAACTCAATCTGGAGCCCGCCGACACAGAAGTGCAAGCCCCCCAACAAGTACGCACAAACGCTGCTACACTCGGCGAGGCGCTGGGTGGCTCCAAATCAAACGCCAAAGTTCAGCACGCTGGCAATGCACTGTGGATTGGCGACATAGACGGCGATGGCCCCAAGGATATTTTGCACGGCCACGTGGCCTGCGACAACGTAACGTTGCTCAAAAACGTAGGCGGCAACGGCATGGCGGCGCTGATTGGCAGTGTACAATCAAATTTCCCCACCCAAGCCCCCATTAACTACCCCATTTTTCCTTCGGCCTACGTTGAAGACTTGGACGGTGACGGGCTTCAGGATTTGGTGGCCTCACCGAGTAGTACAGATATTGCAAGCAATTCACTCATTAATTTACGGCAATCCAATTGGTTTTACCGCAACGAAGGCACGGCACTAAAGCCTAACTTTGTGTATCGTCAGCCCGATTTTTTGCAGGACGGAATGATTGATTTGGGAGAAAACGCTACACCCGCCCTTGCCGATATTGACGGCGACGGTGATTTAGATTTAGTGGTAGGTTATGGTGGGCTGCGTACGCCAATGGGCTATCGGTCCAGTCTCCAATTGTATCGAAATAATGGGACGACTACCCAAGCTCAGTTTGAGTGGGTCAGCACCGATTTTCTAAACCTGAGCAATCAACTCTTCAGCAAAGAAAACCTCATGCCAGTCAATACCAAGCCGTTTTTTGCCGACCTCAACAGCGACGGAACGCTTGACTTGGGCTTTTGGGCCAATACGTTTAAAGGCATGGACATTCGGTTTGTGCCCAACAAAGCCCCCCGAGGAGCAGCCATGCAGCTAGACACCACCCGTTTGACCAAACTCCCCAATCCAGCCAACTTCTCCAACGGCGAAAATTTGCTTTATTACGATATTGACCAAGACGGAAAATTGGATGTGCTGGTCAGTAAAAACTCGGGAAATGTAGAATTTCACCGAAACACAGGCAGTACGATTGCACCGGTGTATGAACTCAAAACGAATGTATTTGGTGGTTTGGATGTAGATTTCAACAAACGTTCACAAGGGATGGTCGTAGCCGACCTCAACGGCGACCGCAAACCCGAACTCATTATGGGAGATTTGTTGGGGCGATTGCGAGTATATCAAAATTTCACCACGCCCGATGCAACATTAAAGAGTGATACCAGCTTGATTTTTAACGAATTTTCAAAAAAAACTAATTTTTTAAGAATAGGGGCAGGACTCTTTCCTGCCGTTGGAGATTTGGATGGTGACCAACTTCCCGAATTACTCATCGGTAGCAACACGGGCGGAATCAAGTACTTAAAAAACACTTCGCCCAAAGTCAGCCCTCCCGTCGAAACATTGGAATTAATCGTTTATCCCAATCCCACCTCAAACTTTCTCTACACACAAGCTCCAGCAACGGGACAATTAGAACTCATTACCCTATACGGACAAATTATTAATAGTCAATCAGTTACTCAAGTCACAACGGAAGCTTCTTTCGACGTCAGTAAGTTAGCTCAAGGCATTTACTTCGTCCGGCTCATCGGAACGGACGGCACCAAAGCGTCGCGAAAGGTAGTAATAGCCCGCTAAAACAAAGATTGCATACACCCAATAGCCCCAACTTTCGGCCATCGACCAACATTCGACACACCATTGCGGCATCTCGTTTGGATAGCGCCCCAAATCGGGCTCTAATTTAAATAAACGCATCAACGGCAACGACGTCAGCAATATATATCCACCAGTCCAAGTGGGTAGTCGGTTTAGTTTCAGCAATAAAAAAGTCAGAACAAACGGCATTCCGTTGTACAAAATTCGCGTGGTATCTCCCCCACCAAAAACACTGAGAAAAAGCCACAGAAAGAAGTGAGGAACGAGAAACGAGAAACGAGAAGTTAGTAGAAATAAAAAATTAGGCGAGGGTTTAGGAGTTGAAAGTAGCGCCAACCAAAATGTTCCGTACGCCAAGAACCAACTTATGGGTAATCGCAAAAACAAATCAGGCTGCTCGGCATAACGCTTCATTCCCCGTAAAACACTGACAATTGGGTTATTACGCCAATCAGATGAAGCAGTAGGAAAGAAAAAAGAAATAAGGTAGTAAACAGCGAAGGAAACCAGAAAAGATAAAAGCAGCTTATTTTTCATGCCAGAGGGATATGAATCCTTACCAGTAAACAAGACTGTTGTTCCCAAAACAGCGAGAAACGACTCCTTTTGTAACGTACCTAAGACAGCAATCAAAACCAATAAACCACTAACAAATACCTTCGAAATTCTCTTTTCCTCAATAAGTAAAAGCGCTAAAAAACACGTTAGTAAAAAATATCCACCCACATCCGCCGTCACGGGGTCAGGCAAATACATCCTTAACAGGCCTTTCCAATGAAATAACATCCAGAAGAGGGCAATCACAATCCAAAAAAGCCTGATATTGAGTTTTAACCAAGCCCTAGTCAACAGTCCAATGGTAGCCAAGAGGAAGAAGCCGTTGATCCAAACAAAATCCGTAACGAGTTCATTAAAAGGCAAACATGCCGCCAACCCCGGTATCAGAATACGCGTATTAAACGGAAACGATACACCATAGTTGACCGTAATCCCTCTGAAATAATTGTAAATCTTTGCGTATTGATGCGCATCATAGCGCCCGTCGAGCAAAGCATAAGTATACGTAGGTTGGGTGAAAGCATACAGTAAATACACTGCCAAAGCAACCAAAACGGCAGCTGTTGTTATCCAACCTTTTTTCACAAAATCAGGCAGTTTTCATTTCTACAACATTCATGAGACATCCCTTGAGACCATCTTCTAGGGTCTTCCACGGCAATGGATTGGCTGAAATGCATTCTACACGGCTATCACGGCGATAGGCAAGGTATTCAATGGTAAATTCTCCGCGTACGGCGTTAATCAATATCCAGTCTACCCCCGTTCTAAAAGCACCTTTTACCCGTTCTACGTTTTGCAAGGAAGCAATCCATGCTTTTAGTTTGGGCAATTCAAAAACTTCATCGGGCGAGAATACCCATCCGCAGCTATACCGTCCCAACCCATGACTTTCACGCATAAGTGGCTTCCCTATTTCAGGAATTGGCAGCTCTTGCGAATGATGATGGTGTTGATGCGCGTGTTCATGCGCATGAGGATGTAGGGCTTTCCGATTTGGGAAAGGCTCAATATTGAGCCAGTTGGGGTCAATATCGCCCTGCTCTACGGCCCCAATTAAAATTTTAGGCGGAAAAAGCTCCTTGGCCCACTCAAGGAAATCCTGCGTCAGCGCCTCGCCTGCCAAATCAACTTTATTGGCAATGAGCACATCGGCCAAGGTAATTTGGTCGATAAATGTTTCGTGTTCGCGATAATCTTCATTGTCCCACTGACGCGGGTCTACCAAGCAGAGCGTAGCTCGTATGTCAAGCACATCTTTCAAAAACTTTCCACGAAGCATATCCAAAATTGCCTCAGGATGCCCCATCCCCGTCGGTTCAATCAAAATACGGTGGGGTTTTACCTGACGTAATACCAACGTAAGCGTCATCTGCATTGGCAAATTGGCGGTGCAACAAATACATCCACCCGCTACCTCTTTGACCACCAAACCGTTTTCATCCGCTCCCACAAAAGGCGTATGGTCGATTGAAACCGCCCCAAATTCATTGATAATGACGGCCCAACGCTCGTCGGCAGGTTTGCGTTTAAGAATGTTTTGCAGCGCCGTTGTTTTACCAACGCCCAAAAAACCAGTGATTAGATTGACAGGAATTTTATTGAGAGTCATTGCTTTGTTGTGATTGTCGATTTATGACACGATACCCAGTAAACCAATCTTTACCCTCACAGATTCATTTCTCCTCCAAATTGGGTGAAAATACGTCTGATTTTATTGATTCTGTCTGTGTTTGTACTTTTTACAACAATTCTGCCTTACCTTCGTTTTTCAGCAAATTCGTTCTATAGAAGTTTCGATGACGTGTTTTCTATCGGGTATTTTCAGGATAGAAAAATTACCTCATTGACCAGTACACATCATAAATTCATTTATAATGTTTCGTCAACTTAGTTTTTTATTTCTGGTAAGTCTTGCGGCATTAGCACAAGCTCAACCCCCCACTTCCAAATACGACGCACACGTATTGTTCAACCCCTTGTTTAACTACCAGCCCGCCAACGAGTCCCGTATGGGCAGTGGCGCGCCAGGCCCTCGCTATTGGCAAAACCGCGCCGATTATAAAATCGCCGTTACCCTCGATGAAGCCGCCAACACCATTGCTGGTGAAGTAGAAATCACTTATACAAACAACAGCCCCGAAGCGCTGCCGTTTGTATGGCTGCAACTTGACCAAAACGCTTTCAACGACAACTCACGCAGCGGTAAAACCACCCCACTCAACGGCGGTCGCTACGGCAATATGGGTTTTGAAGGCGGCTATACCATCAGTGCAGTCAGTATTCAACAAGGAAAAGGGAAATATGCCCCTGCCGATTTTATCATTGACGATACCCGTATGCAAATCCGCCTCTCCGACGCGGTAAGGCCCACAGGCGATGTGCTGAAAATAAAAGTGGGTTATTCATTCAAAATACCTACCTATGCCTCCGACCGCATGGGAAAACTAGACACCAAGAACGGCACCATTTACGAAATAGCCCAATGGTACCCCCGCATGTGTGTATTTGACGACATCGAAGGCTGGAACGTGCTTCCGTATATTGGTGCGGGTGAGTTTTATCTCAATTATGGTGACTATGAATACAGCGTCACGGTGCCTTGGGACCACATTGTGGGCGGCTCGGGAGAACTACTCAATCCCTCCGACGTGATGACTTCCGAACAAATCAAACGCATGGAAGAAGCCCGCAAAAGCGATAAAACAGTGATGATTCGCAGTGCGAAAGAAATAAATGAGAAAAAATCACGCCCCAAAGATTCAGGCATGATTACGTGGAAATTTCGTTGTCAAAATGCCCGCGACGTAGCCTGGGCTACCTCCCGTGCTTTTGTGTGGGATGCCGCCAAAATGAATCTACCTAGTGGCAAACCAGCCATTGCTCAATCTCTATACACCGCCGAAAACGATGGCAACGATGGCTGGGGGCGTTCGACCGAATACGTGAAAGGATGTTTGGAGTTTTATTCAAAATACCTCATGGAATTTCCCTATCCCGTGGCCACCAACGTAGCCGGCATTGTGGGGGGCATGGAATACCCTGGCATTGTTTTCTGTGCGCATAACGACAAAAAAGAATCACTTTGGGGCGTAACCGACCACGAATTCGGTCATACGTGGTTTCCGATGATTGTGGGCAACAACGAGCGTAAATTTGCGTGGATGGACGAAGGCTTCAATACATTTATCAACATGCTATCGACCGAAGCCTTCAACGATGGTGAATACAACCGCGATCGCCTAGATGATATGCAAAACCTCGCGCCTACGCTATTCCGCGACGGTGCCGACCCTATCCTGACCGTACCAGATGTAATCAAAGCCACCAATTTGGGTTGGGATGCGTATTACAAACCCGCCATCGGCCTTAAGCTCCTTCGAGAAGTAGTACTGGGCCGCGACCGGTTTGACTATGCCTTCAAACAATACGTAAAACGATGGGCCTTCAAACACCCCACGCCTTATGATTTCTTCCGAACTATCGAAGATGCCGCTGGCGAGGACTTAGGTTGGTATTGGAAAGGCTGGTTTTATGAAAATTATAAACTGGACCAAGGCGTAAAAGAAGTACAGTACGTGGAACAAACGCCCGCCAAAGGCTCGGTCATTACCATCGAAAACCTTGAGCAATGGGCCATGCCCACCATTGTAGAACTGGAGGAAGCCGGCGGCAAAAAGACCCGCATCACGCTTCCCGTAGAAGTTTGGCAACGCGGTAGCACCTGGACCTTCAAAGCGGCCACCAAAAACCCATTAAAATCAGTAACCATCGACCCTGATTCTCAATTGCCCGACATCAATCCCCGCAACAATACCTGGCATCCTGTGCGGTATATGTCGCCCGACGAAAATTAATCGCTTATTGTGCTGTTTTATAGACAGCCGAGGCGCTTCGCAGTGTCTCGGCTATTTTTTGGCGTAAGTCTTTCGGTTCAATCACTTCTATATCCGTCCCAAATTCTAGAATTCTAGCAATCAGTTCGCGGTTGGTGTAGACTCGAATAGCAACTGTCCTTTCCCCTGCAAGTTCTTGACTGTGATGCAATTTCTTAGTCATTACATACGGAAAGCGATTTTCACTGAATCGTAATAAGATTGTTTCCAATGTACCTTCAAGCGTAATTCCAATCATATTATTGAAGCGCTCTCGCCAATC
>JAIXPV010000340.1 GCA_027486105.1 Runella sp.
ATCATCTGGATTTATATCGTTTAGCCCTCCAAACGGAATACCATCGACCACCACAAGCGGGCCGTCAAGACCGTCGCCGTTGCCTGTCGTAAGGGAGCGGTTACCACGGATACGAATGGATGCCTGACTACCGGGCGTAGAGCCGTTGCTTACAATAGATACCCCAGCCGCACGCCCTTTGAGTTGGTTAAGCAGGTTTGGAGCAGGTACTTCTTTCAACGTAGCCTCGGTAACTGAAACAACCGCTCCCGTTACATCTCGCTTGCGTTGCGTACCATATCCTACGACCACTACCTCATTTAGCGTTGACTGGTCTTCATCTAATACGATGTCAATGGTGGAGCGGTTTCCTACCAACACCTCTTGGGTTTTATTTCCAATAGAGCTAAAGACCAAAGTTTCATTGGGCGAGGCATTGATTGAATAGACCCCCTCATTGTTGGCTGTTGTTCCTCTTGTTGTTCCTTTTACCAATACCGAAGCACCGGGTATCACCCCGTTCGTTTTTGATTTAATGATACCCTTTACGGTTTGTGCATTGAGTGTAAACCCCGAAAGGATCAATAGCAAAATACACCACGCCCAATAGCCATGTTTATTTTGCCATTGTAAAATGGAGAGGTTGAGTTGTTTCATAGTATAAATATGATTGGTTGAATAAATTATATAATCTTACTTAGCACGGCCAATTATTTGTGGACGTAAAGTAAGCGCGCTAACAAAAAACTAAGTAGCACGTTTCACCAAATCTAGGTTCCGAATGTTTAAAATTGTCAATTTGACACATAAAGTATCACAAAAAGGGCTTGGCCTTTCGAGGAGTGGGTAAAATCAGGCCTTAATTGCACAGAAGCTTACTGAACCCCAGAATGGGTAAAAGAAGTTGAGTTTGTTTTAAATTTTCTTTATTTATTATAAAATCAACCCAAACACTCAATAAAATTGAACGTCGATAACGAGAACTAATAAGTAGCCATGAAGCGCTTAGCGGGGTGTACTTTTGGCAGAATCTCTTTTCAGTTGAATGTACTCAGAAGGCGACACATTGTACTTAGCCTTAAATGCCCTTGCAAAATAGTTAGGGTTAGAAAACCCTACGACGTAGCCAATTTGCGAAATCTTCATATCGCTTTTTTCCAGCAGTGCCACCGCTTTTTTCAGTTTTATGGAGCGCACAAATTCCACGGGGGTTTCACCCGTCAGACTCAACACTTTATTATACAGCGTACCTCGGCTCATAAACATTGTTTTGCTCAAAATATCCACCGACAGGTCTGGGTCTTCGATGTGGTCCTCTACATAGCGAGAGATTTTCAGCAGGAATTTCTCATCCTCCGATACGAGTTCTATCTCGGGAGTTTCGAGATTAATGTGTTTACTGTAGGTATTTTTTAAAGTAGTATTAAGATTGAGCAGGTTGGTTATCTTCAAATTCAAAAGCTGAAAACTAAAGGGCTTGGTAAGATAATCATTGGCTCCTGTTTCAAGTCCTTTTAATTGGTCAATTTCTTCGGCCATTACCGTAAGTAAAATGACTGGGATATGCTTGGTTCGATTATCGTTTTTGATTTTCCGAACCAATGCTCTACCATCCATGTTGGGCATGTTTACATCACTTACAATTATCTCGGGATGACACCCAAGGGTTTTTTGCCAACCTTGTTTTCCATCTGACGCCTCAATAATTTTATATTTTGCTTTTAAATTCTCTTTTAAATAAGCCCTAAGATCTTCACTGTCATCGACGATTAATAGAACTGGCTTTCCAATTTTTGAATGTTCGTTGACTTCATCGTCATTGGTTAAGCGTACGGTGGCCTGTTGTTTTTCATCTTGGGCGTCTGTTAAAGTTACCGACTGAGTTGAGCCCAGAATCAGGGGCAAATACACCGTAAAAGTACTCCCTATACCTTCTTCACTCTCTACTTTTAGGGTGCCACCATGAAGTTTCACAAATTCTTGGGTGATAGAAAGTCCAATGCCGCTTCCTTGGTTGAGTATATTTGGGGTGTTATTGATTTGATAAAACCGATCAAAGATTTTTTCCAACACATCCGTTGGCATTCCTATTCCCGTATCCTTAATGGTTAGTTTTATTCCATTTTCAGCCTCTGCATCGATCCTGAAATAGACCTTACCTTCTTCATTGGTAAATTTAATGGCATTAGAAAGTAAATTTAATAGGATGCGCTCTAGCTTTTCTTTGTCAAATATGGTGTAATACTCATTAAATGCACTTTTAAAATAAAGCTGGATATTTTTTCTTTCTGAAATGTATTTAAATGAATCCACTATTTCCTTAGCAAAGGAAACAAGGTCCCCTTCGGCAAGGTTTAACTTCAGCTCATTATCTTCAATTTTACGAAAATCAAGCAGTTGGTTTACGAGGTTCAGGAGTCGTTTTGCGTTTCTGTTGATTAGATTCAGGGTGTCCAGTTTTTCAATGCTTTTTTCTTGAAACAACAGACTTTCGATTGGATTTAAAACAAGCGTGAGTGGCGTTTTTAATTCATGGCTCAAATTGGTCAGAAATTTTATTTTCACCTGTTCCAACTCCATTTTTCGTTCGGCATCATTTCGTTCTTTTTCTATCAGATGCTTTACTTCAAGGCGTTCTTGCTCCAAAGCAAATTCACTTCTCAATTTTTGTATTCCTCGTCTTCGTATGGCCCACAGCGTGGTCATCAAAAGGGTAAAATAGATAAAATAAGCGTAGTAAGTGCGCCAAAAAGGTGGATTTACGACAATAGCGATGGTTTTTTCTGGCGAATACCAAGAGCCATCTTCGCTTTTGGCTTTTAATCTAAACGTGTATTTCCCGGGGTCTAAGTTGGTATAAACGGCTGTAGTAACGGAGCCTACGTTATTCCATTCCTTATCAAAACCTTCCAACATGTACGAATATTGGCTTTCGTGCGGGGCGGTATAATTCAACGCGACAAAGTCTAATGAAAAGTTTTGCCGATAGCTCAAATTTATCTCTTTAGCAACAGATATGTAGTCAATAATTTCCGAATTGTCGATGGGGTTTGCGCTTTTGTTATTGATTTTCAAATCCGTAATGACAATGGGGGGTACATTCTTGTTTTGGTAAAGCATTTTAGGGTAGAAGTAATTAAAGCCGTCAAGCCCACCAAAAAACATTTCGCCCGAGCTTGTTTTTAGGCCTGCCCCAACGTTAAAGGTTGTTTGCTGTATGCCATTATGATAAGTGTAATTCTTGAATATGCTTTTTTTAGGGTCGAATGTACTAATCCCCTTATTGGTGCTTACCCATAATTTACCAAATTCATCTTCCAGAATTTTATAAATCACGCCATTTGAAAGCAAATGTTCTTCGCTGTATTGACTAAATTCCTTATTTTTAGGATTATATAAACATAGTCCACCTCCAAATACACCAACCCAAATCTCCCCTAACTTGCTGCAATAAATGCTCAGAACCCTATCTAAAGGAAGTTTACTATTACTGTGGTTTAAGACAATAAATGTCTTTTGTTGAGGGTCATATACTGCAATCCCTGAGCCATTTGACCCAAACCATAGTTTGCCATGTTTATCTTCTTCAATAGCATTAATATAACCATTGATAGATCTATTTTGCCGAGCGTTTTTGGGCAAAATTTCGTCAAAATGAAGCAACTCTCCCGTTTTGGGGTGGTACACATATATCCCGTTTCCGTTTGTACCAATCCATATATTTCCCTGACGGTCAGCCTTTAAGCAGTTGATGGGAATATTAGAAAAATCGGTTTTACTTTTATTGATAGCAAAATTCCTTACGGCATTGGTGGTTGTATTTACGGCATAGAGGCCATCGAGGTACGTACCTACCCAAAGCTCATTACCCAACCGTTCCAAAGCTAGAATAACCTCTCCATTCTCTTTTGTTTTGTTGAGCGCAAAGCGTTTGATGAAGCCTGTTTTTTTATTGAAGATATTGAGTCCACCACCGTCGGTACCGACGTAAATATTACCCGATGGACTTTCGGCAAAAGAAGTAACCGAACCCGCAGTAAGTCCACTGGCATCGGATGGATTAAATTGTTTATGATTGAAAAATGCCAGATTAACATCATATTTATTTACGCCTCCTTGAAGAGTACTAATCCAATAAATGCCACAATTATCTAAGTAAATATCCCTTACCGATCGGCCAACAAAGCCACCAATTGCACTATATTTTCCTGATATTGCGCTTTTTATCCTTTCAACTTTTCCATTGGCCGGGTCAAAAATATTGAGGCCATCTTCGGTTCCAACCCATAATTTACCTGTATTGTCAAATAAAAGTTTGAAGATACTGTTGTTGGTCAACGTGTTGTTATCGTACTTGCTATTTTTGAAGTGAATGAAAGTTTCACTTTGTACATTCATCTTATTTAAGCCACCTTCTGATGTTCCGAGCCATAAGTTTCCATACTTATCTTCCACTATGGACCTAACAGTGTTATCCGAGATGCTGTTTGGATTCTCTTTATTGTGAAGAAATCGCTTAAAACTTCCATCTTTAGGGTTAAAAAGATGTAGTCCAACTTTGGTACCTACCCAAACATTGCTTCTACTATCCTCAAATACGCAAAGGATCATCTCAGAGTTTAGTGTTTTATCATCCGTTGGGTCAACTTTATAAGCATTTATTTTGTGTGTTTTGGTATTAAAATAAAAAAGGCCACTATAAGTTCCTACCCAAATATTGCCGTTATGGTCGGTGCATAAACTCCGTATCCAGCCAATGTTGGTAAAATCGTAATTGATAAAATTGTTTAAATTTCTGTTATAAACAGAGAGCGTAATGTTGGTACCAATCCATAAATTGCCTTCTTTATCTTCCAACATCGCCATCACAGCCCCTCTCCCTATACTTGTTGTATCATTTTCTCGATGTCGGTATACCGTAAAATTGTGCCCATCAAATTTGTTTAGGCCGTCTTCGGTTCCAAACCACATAAAACCATGTTTATCTTTTACGATGGTATTTACGGTATTTGAAGCCAGCCCATTCTTACTACTAAAATTGATGAAATTATATTCTTTTTGCTGTCCAAAGGAATAATGGACGCCCAAAAATAGGAGAACTATACATAAAATATTTTTCATCTTGACCTCCTTCCAATACTGATTTCCCTAGTTTTAGCCCTAATAAACGTACCTCCTTTATTGATTCATTCGATGCAGCCATTATCTAAAGACTAGGTAGCAACTTTTCTTACGCCTGTATATCAGTAAAGAAATCCGAACAACCAAAGCGGCAAGGTGGTCCCAAACCCAGATTCAATATCATCTTTTACCAAAAAAGCCTTTTGAATTCCTTCAATTTGTTTTTTGCCCTTGTGTCTGCCTCCTACTTCAAATGTATACGAGCCTTCAACCAAAAAATCACTCACGGCCGATTCTTGCACCGAATGCCCATAGCCCACTTGATTCAAAAAAAAGGTCTCGCGAAGGTTTCCGATATCTGGTTTTTGAAGCGATAGAGCGTAAGCTAAATTGGTATTTTCCAAATAAATTTTTTCGGGTTTTTGCAACGCCACCATTCCTTTTCCGCCCCGGTATAACAATTTTATTAATTTGGCCTGCTCCAGATAATGCAAATAATTATTGACTGAGTTTCGATGTATGCCGCTTTTGTCGGCCAATTCCGACAAATTGGGTTTGAAAGGAACGTTTTCGGCCAATACATAGAGGAGTTGAAGCATTTTTTTGGCGTTGCGAATATCAAAATCTTTTAGCTCAGCCATGTCATATTCAACAATCATCCGAATCAGTTGCTGGATTCGGTGCCTATATCCTGCTTTGTCTTCCCTAAAAAATGGATAGTAGCCTGAACTAAGATACGCTTCAAAATACTGTAATGGCTTAAATCCAGCAGGGAAAAAGGGCTTCCAAGCCTGATTTTCTGAAAGGAGTAATGGCAGCGACAGCGCCTCAATTGTCACAACTCCCTCGAAGCCCAAGTATTCGCGGTACGATAATCCTGGCAACTCGTACATCAATACCCGCCGGCTCAAATCCACTTCCTGGCGAGAAATATCTACAATGGAAGAGCCAGTAAAAATAAGTTGTAAATCAGGGTACAAGTCGTAGAGGTTTTTGAGATGAGTGGCCCAGTTTGGGTATTTATGTACCTCGTCCAAAAACAATACTTTACCTCCTTTTCTTCTGAATTGGGCGGCTGTTTCAACCAACGAATGGGTAGTAAAATACAAATCGTCTAGGGTAAAGTACGCTGCCTCGGTGCTGGGTTTCCCCAATGATTTCATACGTTGGAGCATCAGGGTGGTTTTCCCCGTCCCGCGTGCGCCTTTAATGCCAATTAAGCGATTTTCCCAATTGATTTGCTGGTAAAGCCCCCGCCGGAAAGAATCGGTCGTAAATTTCGTTAAGCGCTCTGATGTTTCTAGTAATACTTCCATTATGCACAATTTAATATGCAAATATAAGTTTATTTTGCATAACCTAATGTGCAATTATAGAACATCTTATAACACTCAATTAGCAACAAAAAACCTCTGAACGTAGAGTTGAAATTACTTCCCAAGTTTGGTGTGAATTAGGCTTACAATTTCCTTGCGATTTTTGGATTTGGCAAAATCTAAAGGAGATTTCCCATCGTGTGAAAGTAGGCTCAAATCTGCATTAGCGGCCAACAGTAATTTAACAATATCAACATTATCCTGCCAAATTGCATCGTGTAAAGCAGTATAACCATTGTAGGGGCCTTGCTTATTGATGTCAATATTGTATTCTATCAAGAGTTTAGCCGCTTCTGTTCGACCAGCATAGGCAGCGGCGTGTAAAGCCGTGGCCTTCATACCTGGGTCAACGGCACGTACATCAGCACCAGACTCTAATAGTAATTTTAAGATTTGGTTATATCCCTTGTAAGCTGCAATAACCAACGGAGCATCCTGATTTGCATCCAACTCATTGACATCTGCGCCATTTTGGATGAGTTGTTCCACAAGCGAAAGGTTATTTTTATTGATGGCATTCATTAAAGCTGTCATAACAAGTTTCTATTTTGAGTAAAGATGCGCTGAAACGTTAAAGTTTGCTGGCCTTACTACCCGTGAGCGGTGCTTAAGGTGTTTAGTTATGGCTCAAATTACTAAATGTTTACAATTTGTAAAAGTCTCTTTTTTATAATTGAACTGGATTTAACATTTACTCATCTTTTCAATCCTGAAAAGTGGGTGTTTATCCGTATCCATCTCAAAAAAAAGCAAAGGCCCGTGTGGGTTACACACGAGCCTTTGCACTTTAATGGGGATACCCTAATTATTGAAGAATCCACATGGTTTTGTTAAAGTCGTCGCTACCTCCATACTGCGACTGGATGGCACTATTCACGTTGGCGGTGTTGTAATCAAGTTCTTTTTGCGGGTACTGCCACCGAACCGGAAGTTTATCGGCTGGTACGTTCAAGTTTGACTTAGGGTTAACCGGAAACACTGGAAAACCAGTACGACGGTTTTCAAAGAAAGCATCAAACGGTGCGTGAAGCATGAACGTACTCAAATAACGCTGCGTAATAATCTGCTCAAGCTGTACTTGCTCACTTGCCGTCGTTTTCAGTTTTACTTTGTCAGAAGCCACGTAGGTATCAATATAAGCATCCGTCATTTTGCGATTGTGATGGAAAAGCACATTATCAGGAGTATATCCAGCAGTAAACTTCATACTTGCCTTGATTCCATCGGTATAATGGGTGCTTGCCGAACTGGTAATCCAGCCACGCACTGCTCCTTCGGCCAACATAAATTTCAACATAGCGTAACTCAGTACATATACTGGCTCGGCATTGGCAAGTTCCAAATAACGGCTGTTTACGTTGGAATAATCTTTACCTCCAAAAATGGTCGCCAACTCTGCATAGACCATAGATGGGTCAAAACCTAAGTAAGAATCCCAGCTATCTACCGCAGCCCCTTTGGCTATTTTCACCGGTGAAGGATCGGCGTAGTAGAACAAACGATAGTCGTTCAGATCTTTCAGTTTATCCACAACCACATTTGTCATCATGGTGTACAGACGCGTCGTGTTACCCAGCTTATAGAAAGGATAGCGTTGCCCGGCAAGGTCGGCATACACCAACTGAAAATTATCGGCATTACTCTCAAAAATCGGCTTGCTGGTTACGATCGTGTTGAATCGCTCTTTGACTTTTAAATCAGCCTCCCCAGTTTTACGATACAAATGGAGCAAAACCTGAAGTTCAAAGGTGTTTACAAACTTTCTCCATTTAGTGATGTCTCCACCGTAAATAGGATCACCGTCGAATTTGATACCCGCGGCAAAAAGTTTATCTGCCTCTTCGAGTTCATTGAGTACTCCCGCCATTACTTCTTTCTGGGTTGAATATTTAGGGTTCAATGTTCCTTTTTCTCCCAATAATGCCTCTGCATA
>JAIXPV010000056.1 GCA_027486105.1 Runella sp.
TAGGGTGATTGCATCAAACGTTAAGTTGACTCAGTAGCGTCATTAAATAGGCATCATCCCGAGCAGCTTTCTTGCGTTTGCGCTTTAAACTCATTTTAGTCGGGTCTCGGCTGATCAAACTAAGGGCCAATTTGCGGATTGTTGATAGGTTACGGGGGGCGAAATCCTGGCGCACTCCTGACCCATCTTCATCAAAGGTAACATCCAAATGCCAATGCTGTTGGTTCTCAATGCTCCAATGACGACGGATATAGTGGCCCATTTGGGCAGCCGAAATACCGGACAAGGAACTGATATAGAAATGTTTACTGTGCTGTTGTTTTTCATTTAGCCAACGACTCGACTCAACACAGACTACACTTTTCAGCCCCGACCAACCCACAGCGGCATCAATCAGAGTCAAATTTTCACTCAGCCATACCGTCCGCTTTTCCGCTCGCCCGTGTCCCAAATCTCGTTTTACATCAGCTTGTAGGCTCGGCTTAATCCGCTCAAACCAATCCGCTACCTGCTCATAAAGTCCATCCTGATTCGCTTTTAAGCCAATGACATAGTCGGCCTTTTTCTCAATAATCAATTGGGTGATTGTTTTCTGACACCCAATAGCATCAATGCTCACAACGCTGCCGGTGATATCAAGTGGTTTAAGCAGATTAGGAATAGCTTTTATTTCATTCGTTTTATCAGCTATCTGACTCTGAGCCAGACACAAACGCTCTTTTTCGGCCCAGACACTGACGATTTGAACCGTAGCCTGTTTGTGCCCGGCCTCCACCGTTCCCCGGAGTTGCTTGCCATCGACAATAAGCTGCTTTTGAGCCAGCAGGCCCACGATTTCTTTCCCCCAATTGGTTAATAAAGCTTCCAATTGAGTGGGTTCAAGTCGGCGAAAGACTCGATTCAGCGTATCGTGCGAAGGAATCCCGCAGGGGAGTTCCAAAAACTCACGCAGTATACCCTCTTTGTCACAAGCGTAATCATGAACCTCTTCAAAGCCTTCACAATCAGCTAAGTATCCACAAAGTACAATCATCAAAATATCGCTTAACTGATGAAAACACTTCCCTTCTTGGCGGGGATCATCAATCTCAAAAAATAATTCGGCTACATCCATTTGTCAAAGATGCTAACTTAGTCCTTCATGCAATAACCCTAGCCAATATACTCCTGAATAATTTTCGTGAGAATTATTCACTAACCCGAACCATTGTTTAGTGTTATTGTACTTTTTGGCGTAATTTTGCATAACTAAAGATGAGGTTACGGAATTAGCGGTCGAGTGACTAGGAAATCAGTGGAGCTATCATCTGTCAAATACATTAACTTTTAAGTCAAGACTTCCTTAAGTTGCTCTTCCTTCTTTGCAGCATTACAGGCAACTCTCGATTTTATGTTATACTCTAAAAACCAACACTTTGGAAGTCAATATTCTTAAAAAATCTTTCATTATCATAAACTTTAGCGAATTACCATTCCAAGCCATTCAACCTAGTGGGTCAATGATTTTGGATGAATAGCGCTTAAACATCATTTCTTATCTAAGTGGCGGCTTTGTAAAGCCAAATTCTATATATCATTTTTTTCTTATCGTTACGTTTGCAGTTGTTATGTCAGAAACTGATAAATAATCTGTCATAAACCCTGCGGACCATAAACTTTTATTTACTAATTATGAGCAAGCAATCGTATATTCCCGTAGTCATTGAATGGGCCAAACGCAAGGGATATGAACAAATTCGGGCAAATATGGAAGGTTTTGAGCAACCTATTGCCTACGAACGTCAAAATGACGATGAGCGATTCATTCCAGACGTCACCGCCAAGCAACTCTTAGAACAATCTTACTTTGAAATCATTCTTAAAGGGGAAAGCCCCGATAAAATCGTTTCAAAACTTCGTTTGTTAAGTATGTTGGTCAGCCAAAAAGGCGGACGGTTGTTTCTGATGACGCCTCCCGGAAATCTCAATTTCGCCAAAGAACTCGTCACCAAATACTCCATCAACGGCGAAATCGTCAAGATTGTATAAGATAGGTAGGCTTTCTTGCCCCCTTTTCATGGACAATAGTCGGCCGTTTTGGCATAATATCCGTCAAAAAATGCACCCCCAAAGCAGCGATGACCGCTGCCTTGGGTACCGACTTACGAAAAAATACCCAAATACTTTTTGCAAATCAGAGGGCACAAAACTTCCTTCTCACTTTTTACAATTTTCTCAAGGAAATCTTCTCTGTTTTGCTAACGTAGACTTCCGAAGAAATAGCCATAACTTCCTACCTACCATAAATTTATCAAATTATAATCTCTCATTAAGGCTTCCTTAAGTTGGGCAGTGTAAGTTTGCGCACAACGTCATCTCAACGTTTAAAAGTCTGAAGAAGTTGATGGATGCCTTATCAATGCATCAAATTCTGGTCACGATTGATTTTCATGAATCTGTTTTGAGCATCTACATCGAGCTGTATTGGACTTTTAATACCCAGGCGCTTACGTATATTAGCAACAGAAAATGTTGGTTAACTTTGGCTGTAAATCACCGCTTTATGGAGAATTCCCGAAAAATCCTTTTAGTAGAAGATGATAAAAGAATCTCTGACACCACAAAAAAAGGGCTTGAAAAACACTCATTTACGGTAGAGCCTGCGTACGATGGTTTTGTAGGTGCCCGACTAGCTACGACCCAGCCGTATAACCTTATTATACTAGACATCAATCTGCCCCTCATGAACGGTTTTGAAGTGTGTAAGGCAATCCGGCAGCATGGTAACACTACCCCCATTCTGATGCTCACGGCATTGGGGGAAATTGACGACCGCGTAAAAGGGCTGGACTTTGGAGCAGACGATTACCTCATCAAACCTTTTGACTTCCGCGAACTGATGGCCCGCATACATGCCCTACTGCGACGCGCCAACCCAACCCACGACCAAACGTCTGAAGTACTGCGTGAAGCAAATCTAGAGATGAATCTCGTGACTAAAACCGTCAGAAGAGACAATCAGTCCATTGATCTCACCGCTCGGGAATACGAGCTGTTGGAGTTTTTGCTACGCAATAAAGGCCGGGTATTGTCGAAGATGGACATCATTGAACATGTATGGGAATTGAATTTCGACACCAACACCAACGTGATTGAGGTGTTTATTAATTATTTACGCAAAAAAATCGACCGCAATTTTGAGCCCAAGTTGATACATACCAAAACAGGATTAGGCTATTATCTCAAAGCCGACTAGTCAATGCAGATACGCTACAAAATAGCTTTGCAGTTTACACTTATCGTACTGGCCATATTGCTGGTATTCTCGGGCATCGTGTACTACCGTGCCGAAAGTCAGCGCCGAAATAGTTTTTACGACCGACTTTCGCGGAGGGCAAAAACCACCGCTCGGCTACTGGTAGACGTCAAAGAATTTAACCCTACCCTGCTCAAACTGATTGACAAGAATTCCTCTTCGCGCCTGCCCCAGGAGGAAATCTTTATTTATGATTATCGAAACTTATTGTTGTACTCCAACGTCGAAAATGTCTCCCCTTACGTGACGCAAGAGCAAATCAATGAGGTAAGACTCGCCCAAGAAATCAAATTCCAGTACGAAGGGCGCGCCGTCATCGGCCTAGTATTTGAAGGACGTTACGACCGCTTTGTGCTCATCGCCTCGGCCATTGACAAAAACGGACGATTACAGCTAAAAGAACTAATCATCACTTTATTGTTTGCGTTTTTAGGAGGTATACTAACTACAGTCGGATTGGCTTTATTTTTTGCTCATCAATCCTTGAGACCCATCATTACCATTAACCGCGAAATTGGCGAGATCACGGCTAAAAACCTCCGAAAACGTATTCGTCAGGGCAATGGAAAAGATGAAATAGCACAATTGGCCATCAATTTCAACCTAATGCTCGAACGACTCGAATTAGCATTTAAACAACAGCGGCAGTTTGTATCGCAGGCCTCTCACGAGCTTAGAACACCGCTTTCGGCCCTAAAAACAGAGATACAGATAGGACTTTCTTCCCTCAATTCTCCTGAAGAACATCATCATATTTTACAAAATCTCCTCAACGACACCGACCGCCTTATTGAACTTTCCAATGGATTGCTCCAACTGGCCCGCATCAACGAAACCCCCGAAGAATTGCCCTTTGAAAAAGTACGCATGGAAGAAGTGCTCCTCAATGCCCAGCGGGAGGTAGTGGCAGGCCATTCCAACTATCAAATCCAATTTGACTTTGACCAAATTCCCGAAGAAGATCACCTAACGTTGGTTTTGGGCAACGAAGCCCTGCTCAAAAATGTATTTGTTAACTTATTAGAAAATGCCTGTAAATATACGCCAAACCATCAGGCCAGTTTACGGTTGGGATTTGATACCGAGTGGTGCATTGTGAGAGTCATCGACCAAGGAATTGGAATTTCAAACCAAGAGTTACCCAACATCTTCCAACCTTTTTATCGCGCCAAAAATGCCATTGATTACCAGGGTTTTGGCATCGGGCTATCGGTCGTCAAAAGAATCATTGAGCTTCATGAAGGCAAGATTGAAGTAAAAAGCAAACCACACCTAGGTACTGAGTTTATAATCAAACTCAAGCATTTGCAAGAAGAATAAATGTGCCATTTCAAATACGCTGTACCTCCACCTCAAAGGAGCGTCTTTATTTTTTACCTCCTAAGTGAATTCTAATTTTTTGTTAAGTCTTCCTTAAGTTTTGGGTTCAACCTTTGTGTCATCAATATAAAGTTCCACCCAAAACATCACGCCCATGGAATGGACTGCACAAAACTCAAAAACCATCGCCGCTGTATTGGCTTTACTACTCACAACCAGCACAATAGGCGGCCTCTACTATTGGGACAAGAGCGGTGA
>JAIXPV010000734.1 GCA_027486105.1 Runella sp.
GATGGGCCTTTTAAAGGTCGCAAGGCTAAGGGGAATTTAATGTGTAGCGGCGATGATATGTCGCTTATTAATCGTCTTGTTATTAACTTTTAATTTTAATCGTTTACTTATGCCCCTTTTTTTGGCAGCTATATATGGATTGATTGCGGGTATTATCTTGTGCCTGACCTTCGGGACGGTGTTTTTTGCGTTGATACAGACGAGTATTGAGCGGGGTTATCGTAGCGGGGTGCAGATTGCGATGGGTGTGGTGGCCAGTGATGCTTTTTTTATTTTTACGGCCATTTTTGGAACCTCTTTTTTACCACAAATCAATCATTTTGATAAGTGGATTGGGGCCATTGGAATCATTTTTTTGGTCATTTTAGCCATCGGAAACTTCCTTAAAGTACCCACACTCGAACCCAAAACCCACGCCGACGACCGCAGCCGACGCCGTTCCAATCTGAAGTATTTCCTGAAAGGTGTTGCACTCAATGCGCTCAACCCCGTCAATTTTATGTCTTGGGCGGCCATTGCCGCCTACCTCCGCACCAAAGGCCGCTATGACCTGAGCGAAATGATTGTGTTTTTTGGCATGAGTCTCGTGGGAGTGGGTGCTACTGAATCGGCCTTGGCGGTGTATGCAAATCGCCTGCGTCGATTGCTCACCATCAAGGTCATTCATTACATCAATATCGCTACGGGGTTGGTATTTTTGGGCGTCGCCACCAAACTCCTTTGGGAAGAATTTTTAAAATAGCGCTACTGCTGTTTAGGTCATTGACCCATTAATTTTCAATCAATCGGCAAAAAAATAAAAAACAGTAACACGCGGGTAACGATTGCTTTAAAGCTATAAATCGCCGACTGTTTCTGATGCAACCTCCTCAAACATTCTCTCAAAGACTCAAGTACTTAGGTCCTGGATTTATTTTATCGGCCGCTATCGTTGGCTCTGGCGAACTCATCGCCACCACCGCTTTAGGAGCCAAAGCAGGCTTTGTAACCTTTTGGGTGATTTTGGTAAGTTGTGTGGTCAAAGTTACGCTTCAACTGGAGTTCGGCAAGAACGCCATTTATACGGGTATTCCAACCATGCAATCCCTTAATACCCTGAAAGGAAAGCACTTTGGAAAAGCGCATTGGTCCATCTGGGCGTGGCTGTCATTGCAGGGATTGAAATTGCTCCAAGTAGGAGGCATTGTGGGAGGGGTAGCCATTGTGCTCAATATGGTTTTCCCTATTTTATCCACCAACGTTTGGGCCATTACGGCGAGTTTGATTACGGCCGTATTGGTGTATCAGGGATTTTATAAATCGGTCGAAATCGGCTCGCTGGTGATGATTATTTTATTCACGCTTACCATCTTAATTTCCCTCATTTCTTTACAATTAACCCCTTATGCCATCCGCTGGAGTGAGCTGGCGAGCGGATTAACCTTTTCACTTCCTCCTTCGGCCGTTATGGTGGCCATCGGGGCGTTTGGTATCACGGGCGTAGGAGGTGATGAAATCATGTTTTACAATTATTGGTGCATTGAAAAAGGCTACGCTACCTACACGGGCCCCAACGACGGCTCGCCCGAATGGGCCGCTCGCGCCAAGGGCTGGATTGAAGTAATGTACCTAGATGCCGTTTGCTCAATGGTGGTTTACACTACGGTAACTGCCGCTTTTTACCTGCTAGGGGCTGCTTTACTTCACCGGCACGGAGAAGTACCCGAAGGATATGCCATGATTGAAACCCTCTCTAAACTCTTTACCGAAACCCTCGGTCCTTGGGCCAAAGTCATGTTTTTGATTGGGGCTTTTTTTGTGCTTTACTCCACGCTTTTTACCGCTACGGCCAGTTGGTCGCGTATATTCGGAGATGCTTTCGGACAAATCGGTTGGGTAAAATTCAACGACTCTGCTTCTCAAAAACGTGTTATTGGGATTCTTTCTTGGGCATTTCCTATTATTTGGTGTACGCTATACCTTATCATCAAAATGCCCGTTTTGATGGTATTATTGGGAGGCATCGCTACATCCATTTTACTTTTATTGGTTCTTTGGGCTGCCTTGCAGTTTCGCTATCGTCAGCTTCCTCAGTCGCTTATTCCAACCCGCATCTATGACGTCTTTTTCTGGGTAAGTGTAGGTTCCATTTTGGCTGTCAGTGCGTACGGTATTTTTCAGGTAACACAAAGTTCAGCACTTGATTAAATGGCAGGATGCCGTTTGAATTCTTTGGTACGGTCAAACAAATACCGGTACGTAGCGTGTACTTTGTGAGGCGTACCGCCCAATAGCTCCACAAAACGAATCATCTTGGGGTTGAAATCACCAATCCAGTTCATTTCCAACTCAGTATACTGATAGTTTGGGCGCCAAGCCACTTTAGAAGCCGACAGCGCAATCGCCGACTCCACGCCACGCCCTTGAAATTCGGGCACTACTCCAAAAATCACCCCAAAAGCTTTATGATTGGTTTTCAATAGTTTGTGATACAGAAATTTCAATTTACCAATCAAATCCAACTTTCCGTTGACGTGTTTAAAGATTTGGTTCAGCTCGGGAAGCATAATAAAAAAAGCAATCGGCGTGCCTTCATAGTATCCAAACCACATCAATTCTTCGTCCAAAATCGGTTTCATTCGCTGCATAATTCCGCGCGCTTTGTCGGGCGTCATATCTTCTGCTCCCAGATTTTTTGCCCAAGCTTTGTTATAAACAATCCGAAAATCTTCGGCGTATTTGTCCAATTGTTTTTTGTCAATATGCCTAAACTGATAGTTTTTCATGGTCAAAATCCGCTCCGCGCGTTCAAAAAACACCCGATTGACGCGCTCCATAAAACGGTCTTTTGGCATCAACAAAAAGAAAGTCAGCTGTTCGAAATACGTTTGAAAACCGTAGGCTTCAAAAAATGTTTGATAATACGGAAAATGGTAGCCCATACCGTACAGTGGCTCTTTGTCAAAGCCATTGATAAGCACGCCCCAGAAGCGGTCTCGCTCGCCAAAATTGATAGGGCCGTCCATGGCTTCCATACCCCGTTCGGCAAGCCATTTTTTACAGGCATCAAACAATGCAAACGCGACTTTTTGATCTTCAATACACTCAAAAAAGCCCATGCCACCCGTGGGTTGGTCGTTGCCTTTCATTACTGTATTTCGATTCACAAACGCTGCCACCCGGCCAACCGTCTGCCCAGCATCATCCACGGCAATCCAGCGAACGCATTCTCCATCTTTGAAGTTTTTATTTTTTTGTGGATTGAAGGTATCTTCTACGTCTTTGTCCAGCGGGCGAATCCAGTACGGATTGTTTTTATAAAGCCGAACGGGCAGCAATAAAAATTCACGCTGACGCTGAGGGTCTTGGCCTACTTCAAGGAGTTGCATAGCAGAAATTGAGTCAGATATAAGAAGACTTCCAAGTCATTAAGACGAGACGGCTTAGACATGGAAAGCCTATACAAGGGAGCGAAATTATACGTTTCTCACAAATTATGAACCATTAACTTTGACAAAAAGCTAACTTTGCCCCCTAAAACCACCAATCATTTATCCTCAATGGCCCTAAAACGCCTTGCTATTTTTGCTTCAGGCTCTGGCTCAAACGCCGAGAAAATTGCCGAGCACTTCGCCAATCATTCTGAAATAGAAGTGAGCCTTATTCTATCCAATAACCCTCAAGCGGGTGTGATTGCGCGAGCGCGTCGGCTGCATATTCCAGTCGTTTTGTTTGACCGAAAAACGTTTTACGAAACCGATAAAGTAGTCAAAATCCTTCAAAACGAACACATCGACTTGGTAGTACTAGCGGGTTTTATGATGTTGATACCCGAAGTAATGGTGCACGCGTTTCCCAACAAAATCGTCAATATTCACCCTGCATTA
>JAIXPV010000517.1 GCA_027486105.1 Runella sp.
GTCGACGACATCACCGAGCACCGGCCCATCAATCAAAAATGGTCGTGGGATCGGATTTTGCGGAGCTGCTTCATCAAGCAGGCCGACGTGCTTCAGGGTTTGTACTTCTTTGAAGAAGATTTTGACCTCGACACCATCCGGCGTAACTTTGATTTCTACGAGCCTATGACCGTGCATGAGTCGTCGCTGTCGCCGTGCGTACACGTAATTTTGGCGGCAATGTTGGGTTATAAAGAAAAAGCCTACGAAATGTACCTGCGTACCTCACGCCTCGACCTCGACGATTACAATAACGATACCGAAGATGGTTTGCATATTACGAGTATGGCAGGAACCTGGATGTCGGTCATCAAAGGTTTTGCGGGGATGCGGATTCGAAACGGCGTGCTTTCGTTTGCGCCTTATTTGCCCGACCAATGGCAAGGCTATTCGTTTAGGATTACTTTTAAAGGGCAGATTATTCGGGTTTCAGTAAAGCCCGAAGCCATCGAAGTGGAGAATTTTTCGAACCAGCCCGTAGCGTTTGTTGTTGACGGAAACATGGTTGAACTCGGGGCAAATGGCCAGAAAACGCTTAAAATCACGGTAAAAAAGTAGCTATAAACAATTTTTATTGCAAACGCTGGCAAGGCTTAACCTTATCGGCGTTTTTTTTTAAGGCAAATGGGGAGTTTTTGAAAAAAATGGGGGTTGTGCGCAACAAAATAAAGAGGTTGTGCGTAGGGGCTTATAGATTGTATGTTACACCACCATTATTAATTCTGTCATGATCGAATATGTAAAAAGTTCGAAGGCATCCCCCTCGCCTTTGTTTTCCATCATCATTCCTACTTGGAATAATCTGTCTTACTTACAAACCTGCGTCAGGAGCATCCGCCAAAACTCTGCTTATCCTCATCAAATTGTTTTGCACATCAATGAAGGTAAAGACGGTACGCCTGAGTGGGCGCAAAAAGAAGGGATAGATTACAGTATTTCTGTCGAAAATGTAGGGATTTGTATGGGCTGTAACGCCGCTTTTTCGTTAACCCAAGCGGATTATGTGCTCTACATGAACGATGACATGTATGCCTGCCCCGACTGGGATACCCATCTGTATCAGGCCATTAAAGACTACGGAAAAGATGATTTTTATTTTTCAGGCACGCAGATAGAGCGGCATCCCAACCCCTACGGTTACGTAATCGGTGGCCATGATTATGGCGATTCACTGCAAAATTTTCAGGAAAACAAGCTGTTGAAAGAATATAAAAACTTAGCAGTGGCTGATTGGCAAGGGGCTTCATTTCCGCCCAGCGTGATGCACCGCCATACGTGGAACCTGATTGGTGGATTTAGCATTGAATTCAGCCCGGGCATGTATTCTGACCCTGACATTAGCCGTAAAATGTGGGAAGTGGGCATACGGAATTTTAGGGGAATCGGCAAAAGTTTGGTCTATCATTTTGGTTCTAAATCTGTTAGCCGTATTAGCCATAACCCAGGCAGGAAGCAGTTTTTAAGGAAATGGGGCGTAACCGCCCGTACCTTCTACGACTTTTACCTCAATTTTTACAGTAAAAATCGTACAAGTGTTGCTGTATCCAATTCATTTACCTCCAATTCAGATATATTTCGGTTTAAATTCAAAGTGCTTTTAGACCGAATACGATTATACTTTTGGTAAAACGAGTTGCGGCCTTTGATAAACATAATGCATCAAAGGCCGCAACTCGTTGTGATTATTCTCGTTTTATTGAATATATCCCATTCCAACCAGCCATTGATGGCAGCTTTCGGGCCAACTATGTACCGAGCCTTTGAGTTTTTTTGCCAGTCCGAACCCATGTCCACCGTTTTCGTAAAGCAGCATTGACGCGGGAATGCGCAGTTTGCGGAGGGCGTCATAATACAACATGCTGTTCTCTACAGGTACGCCTTTATCGTCGGTGGCGTGGACGAGCAGGGTAGGAGGAGTTTGAACAGATACCTGTTTTTCGGCCGAATAATGCTCTAATTGTTCGGGTGAAGGCGTTTTTCCGAATAACCTTTCAAATGACCCCGCGTGCTTAAATGGTCCCGAGGTAATCACGGGGTACATCAAAATGGAAAAATTTGGCTTACTCATTTCTACGTCAGACAAGTTTTCGAAGCCTTTCAATGTTTTGGCTTGATGCCAAAGCGTGCTGACCGTAGCGGCTAAGTGTCCCCCAGCCGAAAAACCCATAATCCCAATACGATTGGGGTCAATTTTGTACTTATCGGCACTTTCCCGAATTATTTTAATGCCCTGAAGTGCATCCTGAAGGGCTACTTCGTGCTTGTTAGACCAAAGTTTATCGTCGGGCAGTCGGTATTTCAATACAAATGCAGTCACACCGATGCTATTGAACCATTTAGCCACATCTACCCCCTCATGTCCCGATGCTTCGATGGCGTAGCCGCCGCCCGGACATATCATCACCGCCGCACCATTGGGAGTGGTAGGAACATAGACCGAAAGCGTTGGAAAAACAATATTGCTGATTCGTAAAATACCGTCGTTGCCTACTTCGATTTTTTCTTGAATTGAACGATTTTGTAAATCATTGGGCATCTGTCCATTGGACCAAAGTGAAATGACGGTTTGGGAACGCGACATGGTAGAATGCAGGCTAAAAAATAATAATGGTAAAACGAAAACTAAACGATAACAGCGCGGCATAACGGTTAGGAAGTTGAAAAATAAAAGAATTTATTTTTGTATTTCATAAAAAGCAATCAATTCATAAAAGCTAACCTATTTTGTAAATATTGGTTCATGGGTGCTGGAAAA
>JAIXPV010000728.1 GCA_027486105.1 Runella sp.
GATGAAGAAATTCATGCAGTTTCTGGAAACAAAAAGCAAAGGCGAGTACGTATTTAAAGAAACTGCCTTTGCCGAAGTGGACCCCAAAGGCGGATTCGGCGATTGGCTGAGTGTCGGCAAAAAAACACCGCCCGATATGCTAGCAACGATGTATTATGCATACTCAGCCAGTTTGATGCAAGAAATGGCCGCCGCCATTGGCGATGAAAAAGAGACGGCTCATTTCAAAGAAGTATTGGGTAAAGTGAAAGCAGCTTTCTTGAAACATTACACCAACGCCGAAGGCAAATTTATCTGCAATGCCGCCGCCTACGGCAATGGAAAAGGATACGTAGATGGAGAGATGGGCTTTGAAGGCCACACCCAAACCGCCTACGCCAACGCCATTTTTATGAATCTTTTGGACAGCACGCATACCCTAAAAGCGGCCAAATGGCTGAATGAATTGGTAGTCAATAATGGCAATAAACTAACAACGGGCTTTTTGGGCGTTCGGCCCATGCTACCAGCACTTTCGGCGACAGGAAACAGCGAAACCGCTTATAAATTATTGTTTCAAAAAGAATACCCATCTTGGGGTTTTGAAATCGCCAACGGGGCCAATACGATTTGGGAACGTTGGAACAGTTTCACCCGCGAAGGCGGTTTTCCTGCTGGAATGAACTCTTTTAATCACTACGCCTTTGGCTCCATTTGTGAGTGGATGTTTGAAAACATGGCGGGTATCAAAGAGACCGCGCCTGGCTTCAAAACCTTCATCGTTCAACCCGAAGTTATAGCCCCCAATATCAATTCATTAAAGGCTACACACCGTTCTATCAACGGGACCATCACCTCAGCTTGGCAAAAAAAGGGAGATATTATTACCCTGACGATTGAAGTGCCCGTCAACACCACGGCGACCATTTGCCTACCACCCACCCCGACCAACAACATCATTTTCAATGGAAAAGCCCTTGTTGCAACCGCTGTTAAGTCCAAGTTGATAGGGCGTCGTGAGTTAAACACGATTACGGTGGGTTCGGGGAAATATATTCTCAGTTATAAAAAATCGGCTTTGTCGGGATTTTAATCAAGTGTGCATCAGGATTTGAAAATCCTGATGCACACTTAAGAACCCTGACACACCTTTGTCTTTTTTTCACCAAAGCGCCTTTGATTGACCGAGGGCGCTTTTTTGGTTAAGCTCTATTGGAAAATTTCTATTTTCAGTTATAATATAAAATTATTCAAAGAATTTTTAAAATCATTTAGGGATTTTAGTGAATTGATTGACTATACAAGTACGACAGTATTTTGAGATGAAGCACCGCAACCTGACAGATGAGCAATTGGTAGATTTTCTAAAAAGTGGCGACCAATCCGCTTTTGAAGAAATCTATAACCGCTATTGGTACAAGCTCTTGAGTATAGCATACCACGAAACAGGAACTCGTGAAGAAGCCGAAGAATTGGTACAGGATCTGTTTGAGCGCATTTGGCATAAACGCCAAGAGAGCATCATCCGACATTTGAGCGCTTATTTGGTGGTATCTATCAAGTATTTGGCCACCAACTACGTAAAGTCGCAAATTACGCAACGAAAATTTCAGGAATATTTGATTTTCAACGAAATACGTCAGTCCTACGTCACCGATGAGAGCGTTCAGTTTGCCGATTTGTCGAAAGCCGTGGAGGAAGCGATGAAGAAATTACCCGAAAAAAGTGTTGAGATATTCAAGATGAGCCGATTTGAAAACCAATCCGTCAAAGACATTGCCCAACAATTAAACCTGTCGGAAAAAGCCGTGGAATACCACATTACCAAATCGCTCAAAGTCTTGAAAGAGCAGCTAAAAGCTTATCATTCTGACAATTAATATCCACCCATTTCTTCACAATCGACTAACCAATGAACCAATACGAATTTAATCAATTACTGGAAAAATACCTCGCGGGCGAGTGCAGCCCCGACGAAGAAAGGCTGGTGCACGAATGGCAAGAAAATGCGCTCAAAACCAACACACTACTTCTGAGTGAACCCGAACAGGTGAGCGTCAAAAAACGCCTTTGGCAACGCATCACAGAGGCTGTTTTTGAGGAAACAACACCACGCCCTTTCTACAAAACGCCATGGTTTCAATGGGCAGTTGCGGCTTCAGTTGCCGTCGTTTTGGGCGGTGGATGGCTGCTTACTCGGCAAACTAAATTTAACAAAAATCCAATCACTCATACCCTCCAAACCCCTCACGGCATTGAGGTCAAAAATACAGCCGCCAACCCCCGCCAAATCCACTTAGAAGATGGCAGCGTAGTGATTTTGAAAGCCAATAGCAGCGTGACCTATCCTGAGCATTTTGGGAAGCAAAGCCGCAGTGTATTTTTGAAAGGAGAAGCTTTTTTCAAGGTTAAACGTGACCCCACCAAGCCCTTCGTGGTCCATGCCGGCGAGCTGGTGACGGAGGTACTGGGGACTAGTTTTACGGTTAAATCCTACGATGATGCCCAATCTATTGAGGTGTTGGTGGCCACGGGGCGCGTATCGGTCTACGAAAACTCCAACAAACTAAACCAACAACGTAACGGTCTCATTTTGACACCCAATCAAAAAATCATCTTCGACAAAGTCTCTCGAAAACTGACCTCAAGCATTATTGAACAACCCGTATTGATACAGCCTCCGACGCATCCCACCACCTTTATTTTTGACGAAACCCCCTTACCCAGCGTGCTTAAAAAACTGGAAAACGCCTACGGGCTACAGATTATCGTGGAAAACCAGATGCTGAATCAGTGCGTATTCACGGCCGATTTGAACGAACTGCCCCTCCGTACACAGCTTGATTTGGTATGTAAATCGGTCAACGCGACCTATGAACAACGCGGCACGAGCATTTTTATTAATGGGGAGGGGTGTAAATAAGTTTTGAGGAGTGAGGAGTGAAGACGTAGGAGGTCAGAAATAGGAGTTATGAATAATCAATTCATGGTTATTGTGTCAAGCGTTTTTGACGAATAACGGATAACAATTAACCGATAATGGTGGCTTGCCACTAAGTACCAAAAAAGCCGACAATGTTGCGAGCATTATCGGCTTAGAGTGACCCGCAGCCGAATTGGCGTTCGGTTGGCTATGATTCATGCATGCATAAAACACGGCCTTGCGGGGGAGTTTTTGCCCTTTTCAAACCAAAAACATGTTAAAATTATGCAAAAAAATGTACGAACCAAAGCGTTCTTACTCAAAGCGATGAGAATGACGGTTACCCAATTTCTGCTACTGGTCGCTTTTTGCGGATTAGCCAGC
>JAIXPV010000336.1 GCA_027486105.1 Runella sp.
AGGATTCCTTTTTTGTCATATATTGCGTAGGCGCACTCTTTGCCGTTAACCGTGGTCGTGACGTAGTCGCCATCTAAATCTTGCTCGTAAAGCCCGTTTTTTTCAATGGCTTCAATGCCTTTTTTTTTTTTTTTGGGCTTTACGTGAGGGTATACTTCTTCGAGTAGGGCTAATTCATCTCGCTCAAGAGGAGCGCCCAAATCACCTTCTACACAGCACGCACCTTTGCATTTAGTCAGTTCACAAACGAAAAAATGGTCAGCTATGTCGTCGCTGATTACGGTATTGTCAATTACTATCATTGTTTTTTAATCTTGAGTTGTTGCCCGAGTTTAACTCCTGTATCTGGCAACCCGTTCCATTCTTTGATTTGGTCTACTTTGACTCCGTATTTCTGAGAAATACTAAACATGGTTTCGCCTTGGGCCACGGTATGGTTCGTAAACTCTTCAGCTTTAGGTTGTTGGGTGAGTGTGTCGCCTACGGGGCGAATGGTTAATTTTTGGCCGCGCAGGAGCTTTGCATCCTGAGGGAGATTATTCCAATACAAAATATCGTTGACGGTCACGTCATACATCTTTGAGATGCTGTAAAAAGTTTGACCTGGTTCTACTACGTGTTTAATCACTTTTCCACTTGTTGCGGGGGCTGAAGGTGGCGTTGTCGTTTTGGGCTTGGGCGTTTCAGTTTTAGTTGTTACAATAGGCTCTTCTTTAACCGTTTGTTTGGGAGTAGCGGTCGGAGTTGTATTCTTAGCAACTGGTTGCTGTTTTGAGGTTGTTTGTGCTGCGGATTGAGTGGGGGCGGTTTTGTTTGCAGGTTTGCTGGTCGAAGTTTGCCTTACGGGTTCTTCGTCATTAATAATCACCACCCGGTCGTCGTCGCTTGGGTTAAAAGAAGGTGCTCTTTTGTTGGGTTTGGCGGGTTGCGCTTTTGTTGAAGTACCTTGCTTTGGCAGACTGGCCGCATCTGTTATTTCTACTCCACCCAACGTTGACTCGTTGGCCGTAGACTTGGCACGAGGCGGGGTGTCGGCCATTTTGGGCGTGTACACTTTGCGATCTGATGGATTTTGAGGTATCTTATTGGAAGCCGCCGGAGTTGCACTCTCTCGGTTATTCTCCTGCACGGCTGGACGAGGCTGTGATTTTCCACTGCCCGGAACCCGTTCATCCTGGGGCATATCTACGATTTCAACTGGGGTATTGCGGGGCCGTTTTTTTGTGAGCCAAAGCACTCGACCCGTTTGTGGGCGTTGGTTACGATTGTCGATGCGGTTGTTTTTGACAATGTATTTTAAGCGGATTCCGTACACCTGAGAAACTTTCCAAAGCGACTCGCCTTCCCGAACCGTGTGGAAAGGCACAACGGCGCGTTTGCCTTTTTTGGCTAAGTAATACACATCTCCCGGAACAATGGGGTCGCGCTCCGACATTTCGTTGTACCGTAAAAAACTACTAAAACTGATTTTTGCCTTTTTGGCCAACGATTCAACGTTATCATTGCCCCCCGCCATAATGCCTGGTAAGCCATTTATTTCGTACAGCAACAAGTCATTACTGTAGCCTTGGGCACGTACCAGAACAGGGAAACCAATGTCTTTTTGGGCGAAATTATCGCGTTGATTTGGCTTTTGAACTGCCTCAAGGCGTGTACGAGTGGCAGAAAGCTGATCGCTGTTGACTGGAACAATCAATGAATAATCTCGGTCGCTTGGAATTTCGTTGGCATTGAGCCAGCGATTTTCGCCGCGCAAAGTGGCTTCGTTGATGCTTAACTCCGAGGCTATGTCGCGTAGGGTTCGGCCTTTGGCCTGCGTATATTCAAGCAATACCGTTTGAACAGGAGATTGATAACGGTCAATGGCGGATTCAACGGCGATTTTATGCGCAAAAAAACGTAAAATATAGCGATCTGATTTACCATCTAATGTAACTTCCTTTGCATACGACCACTCACTGGGAATGTTTTTGCTGATTCCGCCTGCGCCCAAATAATAAGAGTATAACGACGCAACCCAGTTGTTGAATTGCGTATTGCTTTTTTTGAGGTAACGCGCTGCTGCCCGGGTAGAAGCGCTAATGTTTTTGCGCTCATCTATCATATCATCGACGCGCAAACCGTAATCAACGGCGGTTTCTTTCTTGAATTGCCAAAATCCAACGGCATTAGAGGCAGAAACGGCATCGGGCTGAAGACCACTCTCTTGTAAAGCTAGAAATTTGAAATCAGTAGGTATATTTTCGTCAATCAGAATTCCTTCAATGAGTGGAAAATACATCACGCAGCGGTCGAGTTTGGACTCCCAATATTTGCGGTTACTGAGGAGTGCTTTTACGTCTGACTGGATGATGGCACGGGCATCATCGTCAATCTTAACGTTCATTCCTGCAAAGCCTACGCTGGATGGAACCGTAGGGGCCGTAGGTGCCTGCGCCTGTATGGCCGAAATGGCCACGAAAGAAATGAAGGTGATGAGGGTTAAGGTACGTTTCATTGCTTTGGAATCGCTAAAAGTTAATGTTTCCACACGATCATTAGGCCGTCTCGAACTGGCAGCAGTACATTGCTAACCCTGGGGTCATTGTGGAGTTTCTGATTAAAGTCTAAAAGAGCCTGAGTATCCTTATCTATTCGCTTATCTGTCTGAACAATTTTTCCACTCCAAAGGACATTGTCGGCGATGATGACTCCGCCCGGACGGACTTTGTCAAACACCAAATCGTAGTACAAACCGTAATTGAGTTTATCAGCATCAATAAAGACGAGGTCAAAAGTCTCGTTTAAGGTTGGTATAAGTGTGGCAGCATTGGCAATGCGGAAATCAATTTTTTTCCCGAGGGGAGATTGGTCAAAAAAAGACCGTACAAACGCTTCGAGTTCCTCGTTGACGTCAATGGTCGTCAAAACGCCATCTTCGGTCAATCCCTCTGCCAAACATAAGGCTGAATACCCAGTATAGGTACCGATTTCCAAGATTCGACGCGGTCGAAGCATGGTCGAAAACAACGATAAAAGGCGGCCCTGCAAATGACCCGAAAGCATTCGGGATTGAAGTACTTTTGCGTGGGTTTGCCGGTTGAGTTGCGCCAGTAAGGGACTTTCGGCTGACGTATGGGCCAGTGCGTAGGCTTCTATGGCTGCAGGAATAAAATCCATTCAATGAGTGTTATTTCAACAAATATAAACGAAAAAACGGCTAAAAAGATATACTTAGGCCGTTTTTATCGCCTAAAATGCTTCATTACAGTTACTTATTGAGAATATATTTTATCGTTGATTCTTGCGTTGATCACTCACTTTCTGGAACAAAGGTCAGGGTGCTCCATTGGGTCTCGTCAAACATCTCTTGGGCAATATCTTGCAATTGCGGAGCCGTAACCGCCTCAATCTCGGCAAATATCTCCTGTAATGAATCGACTTTGCCCGTATCCAAAATGCTTTTGGCCATCATCAGCATAAAGCTCTGATTACTTTCTTCCGACATGGCCAGTTGGCCCATCAGTTGCTCTTTCAAGTTACGCAACTGAATCGTCGTAAGCGGTTTTTCGCGCAGCAGACGAAGTTCCCGATGTATGAGTTGGATGGCACGCTCCAAGTTGGTAGGTTCGGTCCCAAAGAAAACTCCCAGAAATCCTGTATCCAAAAAAGGGGCATAATTGGCCTCAATTGAATATACTAAGCCGTATTTCTCACGCAAAGTCATATTGAAGCGGGAGTTCATGCCTGGCCCACCGAGCAGGTTGACAAGCATAAAAAACGGCAAGCGCTTCTCATCCATCAACGCGTAGGCTGGGCGACCCATAGCGACCTGCGCCTGCGTCATGCCTCGGGGCGTTTGGATGATTTGGGGTACGTAAATTTCGGGCGACGTACGTACTCGTTGGGTGGTGCAATGAGGCAAATCATTTAGATATTTTTCGGCCTGTTTTACCGCTTTCTTAAAGGGTAAATTGCTCACCAACGAAACGACAATGCGCTCAGTATCAAGGTTAGCAGCGATAAAAGATTGTAAATCATCACGCCCAAAAGAACGTACTGTTTCCGACGTTCCGAGGATATTTTTACCCAGTTGGTGATTTTGAAAAACAACTTCATCAAATTCATCCTGAATAGCATCTTCGGGCGAATCATGATACATGGCCATTTCTTCCAATATTACTCCCCGTTCTTTCTCGATTTGTTTTTCAGGAAAAATCGAATGAAACGAAATATCAGAAAGCAACTCTATCGCTTTGTCGCTGTGGGAGGCGAGCAGCGAGGCATGAAAGCAGATTTTCTCCTTGGTCGTGTAGGCATTTAGCTCCCCGCCAACGGTTTCGAGACGATTAATGATGTGGTATGATTTACGTTTTTGGGTACCTTTAAAGGCCATGTGTTCCCAAAAATGCGCTAAACCTTGCTGATGCGGCAACTCATCGCGGCTACCGATGTCGAGCATGATGCCCCAGTGGGCTATCTGAGTATGAGGTACTTGTTTGTGTACGACACGGATGCCATTGGGCAGCGTGTGTAAGTTATATTCTTCCATTCGTAAGTTTTGTCACTATACAAAGGTAACAGTTTTTGGTGGATAGAGGTTTCAGGCGTGTATATTCCGACTATTTTTGCGGCGATAAACGCCCATTCTAATCTTTCAATTGTCTAATGATTTCTCCGCGTAAAGTATCAATGGAAGAGCTTAATCGCCTTTCGGCCGAAGAATACCTGCTTGCCCCAAAACATTCATTTGTATTTGTCTTAGATGATATTCGTAGTTTAAACAATGTAGGCTCGGTGTTTCGAACCTCCGATGCCTTCAGGGCGGAGAAAATTTATCTTTGCGGACTAACTGGCACGCCTCCCCACCGCGACATCACCAAAACAGCCTTGGGCGCTGATACCACGGTAGCTTGGGAACATGTGCTTAATGTGTTGGACTTAATTTCAAGATTGAAGTTAGAAGGCTACGTGGTTGTGGCATTGGAACAGGCGGAAGGAAGTACAAAGTTGCAGGATTTTAGACCAGACTTGAATCATAAATATGCATTTGTGCTCGGAAATGAGGTTTTTGGGGTAAACGAAGAAGTGGTAAGTCAATCGGATATTTGTTTGGAAATCCCCCAATTTGGCACCAAACACTCTCTCAATGTATCGGTGAGTGCGGGAATCGTGGCGTGGGATTATATCTCAAAAACATTAAAATCTTAACATAAAAATAACCTGAAATTTTTGTTTTAACGGAAATTTAGTTATGTATTTGTAGATTTTTTACTTAACACAAAACACAATCGCGAAATCCCCATGAAATCAGAAAAGAAAAAAGCCTCAAGCGAAATTGCCCAAAAAATTGCCGCCGTCGTTGTGGGGGAAACTGTTTCTAAAAAGATAGCCAAAGCGGTGAAAAAAGCCTCGGAAAAACTTGCTAAAAAACTAGATAAAATTAAGAAAAAGGAGGCGAAAGCAAAAGAAGAAGAGGCTAAAGACGCAGCCAAAAAAGCCAAAAAAGCCGCCGAAAAACTGGCAAAAGAGGCTGAAAAAGCTGCTAAGAAAGCCGAGAAAAGCAAAAAAGCTGATAAAAATAAAAAAGCCGATAAGGATAAGAAGGCTGATAAAGATAAAAAAGATAAAAAGAACGAAAAAAAGGATAAAGGTGACAAAAAAGATAAGTCATCAAAAAAAACGCAGCAGCCTGAAGTAAAAGCCGTGGCGGTACCCGAAGCGGTTGAAGCTCCTCTTGAGGTGAAACCCGCGCCTAAGCCAAAAGCACCCGTTAAAAAGGCCGCGGCGACTCCAGCCAAAAGAACATATGTTCGCAAGCCAAAACCTGAGTCAACCGACACCCAGACCCCTCCCGAGACCACGGGCGCTTAATTTACTCTTCCTTTTTTGGCCTCATCGTAGGCTTAAATATCGGTTTAGGCTTGGGTTTTACCCCGTCTGAATCGATATTTTTTGTTTCGGGGGTTATAGATTCCGAAGTTTTGGGCGTAACGCTCTCTTCTACGGGTAGTATCGTAGGCTTTTTGGGCACAAACACAGGCTTCGGTTTGGAGGGAGCAGCGTCGTTTGTGGATGAATTTTCCACCGTAGTTTTAGGCTTCGCCTCTGACTTATCGACTACTGGTTTTTTGGGCGTAAAAACGGGTTTGGATCTTGCCTGCGAAGCACCTCCGACTTCTACTTTTGGCTCATTAGTTTCTGCTCTTTCAATGGCTGACTCCTGATTTTCAACGGGAGAAGTAGCTGGTTTTTTGGGTTTAAAAACAGGCTTAGGTCTGGCAATTGGTTCACTGTTTTCGATGGATGGCGCATTTTCAGCGGTAGTTGTAGAATCCTCAACAACGGGTTTTTTGGGTTTAAAAACAGGCTTTGGTTTCGGTGCTATCTCGCTGTTTTGAGCGCTTTGAACCTCTACCTGCGGACTTTCAGCAACGGGTTTTTTAGGTGCAAAAACGGGCTTGGGCTTGGGTGCTACTTCGCTATTTTCGGTAGGAGAGGAGCTTTCTACAACGGGTTTTTTAGGTGCAAAAACAGGCTTTGGTTTCGGTGCTACCTCGCTGTTTTCGGCAGGAGAGGAGCTTTCTACTTGTGAATTTTCAGCAACGGGCTTTTTGGGCGCAAAAGCAGGTTTTGGTTTTGCCGCTGGCATAGCGATTGCTTCAGCGGGTACGGGAGAGGCTTTTTGTTTTTTTAGCTCTTCTTTTTCGAGCAAGAATTGTTCATACAGCGATTTTTTCTCAGCCGCCAGTTCGGGAGTTAGATTTGAATAATGATAATTCATATCCCGAACGTCAAATTCACTGTAATCGAACGTCTTGGTCATGGTCAGGCACTCTGTAGGGCAAACCGTGGTGCAAAGTCCGCAATAACAGCATTTGGCCATGTCGATGTCAAATACTGCCGCATAAAGACGAATGGGAGAGCCATCAGAGGCTTTCCCTACTTCTTCCGTGGCCTTAATAGGCTCAATGTCAATGCAATCTACTGGGCAGACTTTGGCGCATTTATCACACACGATGCAGTCATCCATCTCGTTGTGGAGACGATACCGGCCATTGTCGGGGATAGGCATTGTTTCAAACGGGTACTGGAGCGTTACCATTCCCGTTTGTTCCTGAAAATAGTCCTTTTCGCGGATACTGTGATTTCCGCGCCGCTTGCGTGCGTCCCATAAGTGCCTGAGGGTGAGCTTCATCCCTGCAAGTGTGGTACGGATTCCCTCGTTGATATGTTGGAAGTAGGCGTTCACTTTTATTTTGTTAGCCTTCAAATAATAGTCAAAAATCTAATCTGAGTCGGTGTGGTTTATTTACCAAATCGTTTAAACCACTCCAATAGTCGCTCTACGTCGGCGCGCAAAAAAAGCTGGGTGCCTTCGTTCATGGTTGCCGCCGAGCCGCAGGCCACGCCCCAGCGTAGCATTTCTGGATACGAAAGTCCTTGTGTGAGTGCCCACGTCATGCCAGCCACCATGCTGTCGCCTGCGCCCACCGTACTGCGCTTCTGCACGGGTGGGGCAGGAATGTGCTCGCAGAGGTCTTTGGTTACTAAAATAGCCCCCTTCGGCCCCATTGACACAATGACGACTTCGCATTTGCCGTCGCCGATGAGGCTGCGGGCGGCATCGTCTACGTCGTCCATTTGGAGGTTGGGGGTGCCGACGAGCGCTTCTAGTTCGCCGATGTTGGGTTTTAATAAAAACACGCCTTCGTCGCACGCGGCTTGGAGGGGTTCACCCGAAGTGTCGAGCACGAGTCGAGCACCGATTTTTTTTGAAATAGCCGCTACTTTTTCATAAAAATTGACGTCCATTTTAGGCGGTAAACTACCGCTGGCTACTACATAATTGGCTCCCGACTGTTCTAAAGCATCCAAAACCGCCTGCGTTTCGGCTGCTGTGAGTGCTGCTCCCGGCATTCCAAAGCGGTATTGGGCGTTGGTGGAGGTTTCGGCAACGACGAAGTTTTCGCGGGTCCATTCGTTGGTTTCAATGATTTTGGCGTCAATTTGCTCTTGTTTTACCAAATCTGCCAATAATTGCCCCGAGGCCCCCCCCGCCGTAAAGATTGCCAATGACTTACCCCCCAACCGTCGAATGGCTTTGGATACATTGATGCCGCCGCCGCCAGCATCAAAACGAGGTGGGTCACACCGAAGTTTTTGTTCGGGTATTAGACGGTCAATGACCGTACTTTTGTCGATAGCAGGGTTGACGGTTAGGGTAGTTATGTTCATTTTTTTAGCTGATTCCATTCATCAATTTGTTTCAAAACATCTAAGCGACCCTGTTTCGACACCGATGAGGTTATAAAAAGCAACGGTAGTTCGTCCCAAGTTTCTAGTAACTTTTTTTTATAATCAGACAGGTTATTTTGTAGTTGAGTGGCGGTTAGTTTATCTGTTTTGGTAAAAATAAGGGCAAAAGGTACGCCATTGTTGCCGAGTTTTTCCATAAACTCCAAGTCTACTTTTTGGGGCTCAATGCGGCTGTCGATGAGCACAAATGTACAAATCAGATTTTCGCGTTGGAACAAATAATTATTAATCATTTCGCTCCATGTTTTGCGGTCTGTTTGGGAAACTTTGGCGTAGCCATATCCGGGTAAATCAACCAAATACCACGAGTCGTTGATTAGAAAGTGGTTGATTACTTGAGTTTTACCAGGTTTAGAGGAGGTTTTGGCAAGGTCGCGCCGTTCGGTGAGGGCATTGATTAACGACGATTTGCCGACGTTGGAACGTCCAATGAACGCATACTCCGGACGGTCGGGTTTGGGGCATTGCTCGTTGTTGGCCGAGCTTTTGACAAAAACGGACGTTTTGATTCTCATGGTACAAAATTACGAAGAAACTGGGCGGTATTGCTCAAATTTCGTAAAACTCAATCGGTAAATCATCGGGGTCGGCAATAAAAAAGAATTTCTTTTGGGTCAACTCATCCACCCGAATGGCTTCACAAGCTACGTTTTTTTGTTCCAAATACGCGTGGGTGTGTTCAATATCCAAGACACTAAATGCCAAATGCCGTAATCCGGCCGCTTCGGGCCGTGAGGGACGAGCGGGTGGATTCGGAAACGAAAACAGCTCAATCTGATACAGGCCATTGACGGCTAAGTCTAGTTTGTACGAATCACGCGCTTCGCGATAGGTTTCAGCCAAGAACGTGAGTCAAAGGATTTGGGTATAAAAATGCTTTGAGCGAGCATAATCCTGACAAATAATGGCTACGTGATGGATATTTTGAAGTGATAGCATAAACAAATACGTAGAACGGATGATTTTGTAAAATAAAACACTTTTGTTCAATGCTCAAAGAGCCTGAAAGGTTCGATTGAGGGGAACTAAAATAAGGTTTTGGTGCTTTTTTTGCTCAGAACCCAAAGAGTGTTCTCAAAAAATAGAATGTCGAATTTGGCACTTCTTCAAAAAAACTCTTCGTGTTTTCGTTAAATCTATCCCTGATAGGCGTAGTTTTGACCTATTGAAAATAACATATCATTTATCTACATGCCCAAACGCATTATTTATTGGTTTCGAAACGATTTGCGCCTGCACGATAACGAAGGCTTTTTAAAAGCTATTCAAGACGCCGACGAAGTGATCCCGATGTACGTTTTTGATACACGTCAATTTGAACAGATAGATTCGCTCGGTATTCCTAAAACAGGTACGTTTCGGGCGAAATTTTTGCTTGAATCGGTCCAGAATCTTCGAGATAATCTTCGTAAAAAAGGAGCAAATCTGGTGATCCGGCTGGGTAAGCCTGAGGTAGTCATCAGCGAATTTGCGCGTGATTTGGACGTGACGGCCATCTACACCGCAAAAGAAGCTACGCAGGAAGAAACCGATGTAGAAACCTCTCTTTCAAAAAAACTCAAAGTAGATAACATTGATTTCGAGGTTTTTTGGGGGGCTACACTCTATCACCCACGTGATTTGCCTTTTTGGGTATCTCGTTTGCCCACGGTGTTTACTGAATTCAGAAAAGCCGTGGAGCGACAATCCGTGATTCGACCGATTTTTCATGAGCCAGTGGCGCTACGTATCCCCGAAGGATTGGAGTTTGGTAAGATGCCCGAAATCTACGAGTTGATTTTATTTTCGCAGCTTCCGGAGGTCGATCAGCAAGGGGTGCTTGAGTTTAAGGGAGGAGAAACAGAAGCGCTCCATCGCCTTCATCATTACTTGTGGGAAACTGGCCTGATAAAATCCTACAAAGAGACCCGTAATGGCCTTTTGGGGGCTGATTACTCATCTAAATTTTCCCCTTGGTTGGCATTGGGGTGTGTGTCGCCCCGCCAGATCTATGAAGAAATAAAGAAATATGAAGCTAAAAATGGGGCGAACGACTCGACCTACTGGCTTATTTTTGAGTTGATTTGGCGAGATTATTTCCGCTTTGTGGCGCTCAGATATGGCACCCGACTTTTTAAAACGTCAGGGATTCAATACAACCTTGAATTACAGTGGAATCATCGTCGTGAGCTGTTTGATAAATGGGTGCATGGTCAAACGGGTGTCCCGTTTATCGACGCCAACATGCGCGAACTCAAACGAACAGGATTCATGTCAAACCGTGGACGGCAAAATGTGGCGAGTTTTCTGGCCAAAGATTTAATGGTCGATTGGACGTGGGGAGCGGCTTATTTTGAAAGTCAACTGATTGATTATGATGTGTGTAGCAATTGGGGGAACTGGAATTATGTAGCTGGAGTGGGCAATGACCCGCGCGAAAATCGCTATTTTAATATCCTGACGCAGGCGACTAAATACGACACCAAAGGCGAGTACGTCAAAACTTGGCTTCCAGAGTTGACCGCCGTGCCTGCTGAGTTTGTGCACAAAGTTTGGACTTTGACGCCCGAAGCGCAGAAACGATATGATGTTCAACTGGGAGAAAAATATCCGTTACCGATTGTGGAGACTGATAAGTGGTCGCGGAAATAAAAAAGAACGTCGGCGAGCAGTTCCACTGTGGGTTCCAAACCTCGCCGACCTTAGTGATTTTCTATACACTCAAAATTACCTCTTCAATCAAGTCACACGCCTCGTGGATTTGAGCTTCGGTGATGACGAGGGGAGGAGCAAAACGAATTTTATTACCGTGGGTTTGCTTACAGAGCAGACCTTTTTCTTTTAGTTGAAGGCATATTTGCCACGCCACTGGGCTTTCTTCGTCGGTATTAATCACCACCGCGTTTAGCAGACCTTTGCCACGTACTGTCTGAATCAATTCCGTTTTATGTTGTAATTCCCGCATTCTTTCGCGGAAAATTCTGCCTAAGCGCTCAGCATTTTCGGCTAAATGCTCATCTTTAAGTACTGAAAGAGCGGCTACCGTCACTGCCGCTGCGAGTGGGTTGCCGCCGTAGGTCGAGCCGTGCTGACCGGGTTTGATGGTCAACATGATTTCGTCGCTTGCCAGTACGCAAGAAACTGGGTACACCCCGCCCGAAAGCGCTTTTCCCAAAATTAGAATGTCGGGTTTTACGTCTTCGTGGTCGCAGGCGAGGCGCTTTCCTGTGCGGCCGAGTCCCGTTTGTACTTCATCGGCGATAAAAAGCACATTGTATTTTGTACACAGTTCACGGACACCGCGCAGGTAGCCTTCGTCCGGCACTACCACGCCTGCTTCGCCCTGAATCGGCTCCACCATAAACCCCGCAATGTTGGGGTCCGCTTGAAAGGTTTGTTCCAGCGCTACCAAATCATTGTACGGAATAATGATGTAGCCTGGTAAGAATGGCCCGTAATCGTCGGTGCTGTCGGAGTCGGTAGAGGATGAAATCGCGGCCATGGTACGTCCCCAAAAGTTGCCCGCTGCATACACAGTTTTGGCTTCGTTTTGGGGAATGCCTTTGACCAGATACCCCCATTTACGAGTGAGTTTGAGGGCAGTTTCTCCTCCTTCGGCGCCTGAATTCATCATCAGAACTTTATCGTAACCAAAATAGTCGCACAGGAATTTTTCACATTCACCCAGTACTGAGTTGTAAAACGCCCGTGACGTGAGGGTTAGTTTTTGGGCTTGGGCCACGAGCGCTTCCACAATACGCGGATGGCAGTGCCCCTGATTGACGGCGCTGTAGGCCGACAAAAAATCGAAATACCGCTTGCCGTCGATGTCCCACACAAAAATACCTTCTCCCCGCTCAATCACGACAGGAACAGGTTTATAATTGTGCGCCCCGTAGCGTTTTTCGAGGCCAATTAAATAGTCTGATTGAGTGATTTCTGCCGTCATGGGAGTTGATTGATTTTTGTATTTTTAACAATTTTTAAATTTGCCAAAAATAAAATATAACTCATTTTTAATCAGAAATAGGTCATATTTATTTAAAATAGCAAAAATTAAAAACAATTTTGATAAAACATTGGAGCTTTTTTTCTTGTTTTGACACTTTAATATTTTCACAAAACCACTTACCAAAAACCTGACGAGTTAAACGTCAATCAACAAATCTACAACCATGCTCAAATACCTGACTTTTCTGTCTTCTTTTGTGGCGTTGACGGCAATTGCACAAGACCGAAGACCTACCACCCCTACCACACCAACTGCTCCTGCATCTCCTCCTCCCGCTGCGGCTCCCGCGCCAGCCAAGCCTGGTCCTAAAGCCTACAAAGAAGTAATCACGGACAAAAGCAAAACCACGAAGGGGTTATTTATCGTCCATAAAATTGACGAAAAATACTTTTTTGAGTTGCCTGATTCGCTGTTGGGCAAAGAAATGATGGCCGTAACGCGCTTGTCGCAGTCAAGTACTACGCCTGGTTCGGTGGGCTTACCAGCCTACGGCGGTGAGCTTCTCAACCGCCAAGTAGTACGGTTTGAGAAAGGGCCTGAAAACAAGATTTTCATGCGTGCTGTGGCGTATATTAACGTGAGTGAAGATGCTAACTCGCCCATTTACAAGGCTGTACGCAACTCCAACGTTGACCCCATTGCAATGGCGTTTGATATCAAAGCCGTTCGCAAAGATACCTCAGTTGTAATTGAAGTAACAGATTTTTTCAAAGGCGAAAATACCGTAATTTCCATGTCGCCTATGGTGAAGCAGGCTTACAAACTAACCACCATTCAGACCGACCGTACCTACATTCAGAGCATCAAGTCGTTTCCGCTCAATACGGAGATTAAAGTGGTAAAAACCTACGGAGCCATTCCGCCAATGCCTACACCTGCTTCGCCCGTTCCGAGCCCGATTCCTTCGGTCAATCTGCCCGCTTCTTCTATTGCGGGGGCTGTCACGATGGAGTTGAACACTTCGTTTATTGCCCTTCCAGCCGTGCCTATGAAGCAGCGTTTGTTTGACATCCGTGTTGGCTATTTTGCCAACGGCTACCGGGTATACGGTGAAAACTCGCAGCGTACCGAAGACAAAACGTTTGTGGTGCGGTGGCGTTTAGAGCCCAAAAACAAAGAAGACGAAGCGCGTCAGCGTCGGGGAGAATTGATTGAGCCTAAAAAGCCAATTATCTATTATATTGATTCTGCAACCCCAGAAAAATGGCGGAAATATCTTAAAATGGGCGTCGATGACTGGAATGTAGCGTTTGAAAAAGCAGGCTGGAAAAACGCGATTCAGGGCGTGATATTGGCCGAAAAAGACACGACCATCAGCCTAGAAGATGCCCGTAACTCGGCCATTCGTTATTTTGCTTCCGATATTGAAAACGCCTACGGGCCTAATGTCCACGACCCGCGTACGGGCGAAATCTTGGAAAGCCACATCGGTTGGTACCACAACGTCATGAAACTTCTGAAAAAATGGTACATGACCCAAGCCGCTGCCGCTGACCCACGCGCCCGCAAAAACAAATTTGATGATGAATTGATGGGTCAATTGATTCGGTTTGTGTCGTCGCACGAAGTAGGGCATACGCTTGGGCTGCGCCACAACTACGGCGCTTCCACCGCGACGCCTGTGGAAAAACTACGGGATAAAGAGTTTACCAGTAAAAACGGACACACTTCTTCCATCATGGATTATGCCCGTTTTAACTACGTGGCTCAGCCCGAAGACGGTGTCACGGATTTCTTCCCCCGGATTGGTGATTACGATATTTGGGCCATTGAATGGGCCTACAAGCCTATTTACGATACCAAAACGCCCGAAGAAGACAAGGTAGTTTTGAACAAATGGTACAAAGAAAAAGCCCTACCCAACCGCCGTTTGTGGTTCTTGACCGAAACCAACCCCTACGACCCGCGCGCCCAAAACGAAGACGTGGGTGATAATGCCATGCTTGCGAGTGACTACGGCATCAAAAACCTAAAACGCATAGTGCCCAACTTAGTGACATGGACCTCCGAGGAAGCTGAAGATTACGAAATGCTTGAAGAGGGCTACAACGAAGTAGTGACGCAATACCGCCGTTATCTGGGCCACGTGACCAAGTACGTAGGCGGAATCTACGAAACGCCCAAAACCATGGACCAAGAAGGGGTGATTTATGAAGTTACGCCTAAAAAACTTCAGAAAGACGCGGTCACGTTTCTGAACCAGCAACTGTTTACCACGCCAACGTGGTTGTTGGATGCCAATATCATGCGGCGTATTCGTCCCGATATGGGCGTGGATTTTGTGTCGAAAATTCAGGAAGCAACTTTAACCAGTCTTTTTGCCGCTGACCGCCTTCAACGCATCATCGAAGCCACCGAAAAAACTACCAATGCGTATACGTTAGACGAATTGTTTACCGACGTTCGTTCGGGTATTTGGTCGGAACTCAAAACGCGTAAAGCCGCCGATACTCACCGTCGAAACCTCCAAAAAATCTTTGTAGAGCGGATGGTTACAACGCTCAACTTGCCTAGTGTGCCGGCGTTTGGTGGAACAGGTACGGCCAAAGTATTTGGTGCCGTTTTGCCGCCTTCGGCCGACCCGCGCAAAGGAGACATTCAAACAATGGTGCGGGCGCATTTGACGCTGCTCCGTGGGGAGATTCAAGCAGCGATTCCTGCTACCACCGATAAAATGACAAAATACCACCTTCAAGATTGTCTTTTCCGCATCACGAAGGCATTAGACCCTAAATAATCGTTGTTAACGTTGCTTTTTAGAAGGTCTTTTCTTCTAAAAAGCAACGATTTTTTATAACCCATGGAAGAGCCCTTAGACGAATACGACCGACTCATTTTACAGCAACTCGAACGAGATGCGCGTAAAGCCTACTCGGCCATTGCCGACGATCTGGGTATTTCTAATACAATGGTACATCAGCGCGTGGGGAAGCTCAAACGCATCGGTATCTTGAAAAGCACTACCGTGGTACTCGATGAGCGTAAATTGGGGTTTGAGTGGGGAGCTTTTACGGGTATCATGCTCAAAGAAGATTCTGATTCGGAAAAAATCATTGAAGCGCTCAAGCAAATTCCAGAAGTGACAGAGTGTTATTATATTACGGGAAAATATACGTTGTATATTCGGATTGTGGCGCGTAGCAATGAGCACATGCGGCGCGTACTTTACGAGAAAATTGACCACATTCCGGGGGTGTTAAAAACCGAATCATTGATTGATTTTGGGGCCGCTTTCAAACGAAATGTGCCCATTGAAGAGTAAGTTTTTTACCATTTGCTAAACCTTACCTCTGTGCAAAGTACTTGGATTGGCATAGACATCGGTACCACCAATGTCAAAGCCGTAGCCTTTGATGAAAACGGGAGCGCAGTGGCCCACGCCACGGGAACCTGCGTGACGTACCACCCCCGAAATCGTTTTGTTGAACAAAATCCTGACGAGATATACCGACTTTTTGCCCACGTACTTCGGCAGGTAACGGAGCAGTTGCGGCACAAAAATGCCACGGTAGAGGCCGTAAGTTTGTGCTCGGCCATGCACAGCGTTATTCCACTTGATGCCCAAAATCATCGCCTTACGCGGTCGGTGCTTTGGGCAGATAATCGCAGCGAAGCCCAAGCCGATGCCCTTAAACAAGCCGATATTTTTCCCAAATTATATTCGCATACGGGTATTCCTGCCCATCCGTACGCCCCCCTAACGAAGATGGTTTGGTTTCGTCAGGCCCAGCCCCAGCTTTTTAAGCGTATTCAACGATTTGTATCCCAAAAGGAATACATCTGGTTTAACCTTTTTGGGAAGTTTCAAATTGACTATTCGATGGCTTCGGGTACGTCGCTTTTAAACAACCGCCGCTTGAAATGGAGCGAAATGGCGCTGAATTATACTGGCATCAAGGCCACGCAACTGTCGGAGGCAGTGCCTACGTATCATATCGAAAAACTGACGAATCCTTCGCTTTGCCGTAAACTTGGATTGCGTTCAGGAACTCCCTTTGTCATTGGTGCGGGCGATGCCTGTTTGGCCAACTTAGGCTCGGGGGCCTTGGCCAAAGGGGTTTCTACGCTGACCATCGGTACCAGCGGCGCTATCCGTCAAACGGCGGCTACGCCGGCCCGTGATGAGAAAAGACGGCTTTTTACGTACGTGCTTGACGAGACCCATTTTGTATCGGGCGGACCGACCAATAACGGCGGTAATGTGTTGGAGTGGCTTTCAAAACACCTATTGTTAAAAGACCCCAATGAGTTGCTTGTTTTGGCCGAAAATGCCCCTCCTGGGGCCGAAGACCTACTTTTTGTGCCCTACCTGTTGGGAGAAAGAGCGCCTGTTTGGGATGCCCACGCCCGGGGAAGCTACCAGAATTTAAGTTGGCAACATACCCAGGCGCATTTGGTGCGCGCCACGATTGAGGGCATCGTACTGAACCTGAATCAAACGCGCCAAATCATCGACAATCAACTTTCTAAAACCCAGATACTCCACGCCAATGGTGGCTTCACGCAATCTAAATTTTGGGTGCAACTATTAGCCGATATTTTCGGAATAGCGGTAAAAGTCAACCAAAGTGGTGAAAGCGGGTGTTTGGGGGCTATTATGTTGGCAATGAAAGCATTGGAGAAAATAGAGAGCCTTGAGAAAGGCGTTCAGAACTGTGTTCATTTTGCCGAGACCTATCATCCCGACCCCTCCAATCGACTCATTTATCGGAAAATAAACAAAAATTTCGGAAAGCTAATTGACCCGACAAAAGCTTGAAAAAATTAGAAATATCTTGACAGAATGAGCATTTTGTCATACGATTGGCGCGGTACTTGAGAGAACCAAATAAAATTCAAAACCGTTACTAATCAGTATCTAATCATTTCCAATAACCATGAAAAAAGCAGTATTAGTTACCCTATCGGCGGCACTTTTGGTAAGTCTAACGGCGCTTAAGCCACAAACTGCACCCGCAGAAGGAGCCAAAATAAAATGGGTAACCTTAGAAGAGGCCTATAAACTTAACCAAAAACAACCCCGGAAGGTGTTTATTGACCTTTATACGGATTGGTGTGGTTGGTGCAAGGTGATGGATAAAAATACCTTCAAAAACGCTGAAGTAATCGACTTAGTCAATAAGAAATACTACGCCGTAAAGTTCAATCCCGAAAAAGACGGGGATGTGATGTTGGGCAATGTTTCGTTTAAAAACATGCTCAACGGCAAAGTCACGGGCTATCCTACCACGGTATTTATGAATGAAAAAATGGCGCTCATACAGCCAGTTGCTGGATATTTAGAGCCACGTATGTTTCATCAAGTGCTTGCATATTTTGGGGATAATAACCACGAAAAAGAACCTTTCGACCAATTTAAAGAAAAGACGTATCCCGCAAAATACACGGTGAAAGCACAGTAATTATCATCGAATACTATTGTTTTCTGCCGTATTTTTTTTGTATAGTGAAGGTCGGTTTGTTTTTTAAGAAGATTTTTGAAAAAAGCGAACCGGTCCAGATTCGCAAATGTTTAGAGATTTTACCAACGCTATGAATATGGAACTTTCTATATATCAGCTTGATGCCTTTACCAGTCAAGTTTTTGGGGGCAACCCCGCCGCAGTTGTACCGCTCACATCTTGGCTACCTGATGAAACATTGCAGGCCATTGCTGCTGAAAATAACCTCGCCGAAACCGCTTTTTGTGTTCCAACCGACCACGGATTTCATATTCGCTGGTTTACGCCTACTCTTGAAGTAGACCTGTGCGGTCATGCTACCCTTGCCACTGCTTACGTTTTGTTTTCGATTGATAATTACGCCCAAGAGCAAATCCACTTTGACTCTCGAAGTGGGGTTCTGACGGTTCGACAGGAAAAAGATTGGCTTATTCTGGATTTTCCAGCTGATACGCTTCATAAACAAATTGTGTCCCCTCCCGCTTTGTTGGAAGCTTTGGGGGACATTACACCCGTAGAAATAATTCGAGGGAAAACTGACTTTATGGCTGTATTGGAGAATGAAGAACAGGTGAGAAGCCTCAATCCTGACGTAATTGTGCTTTCTACTTTACCCGTCAGAGGGGTGATTATCACCGCCAAAGGCGAAGAAGTTGATTTTGTCTCTCGCTTTTTTGCCCCTCAGTCGGGAATCGCCGAAGACCCCGTAACCGGCTCCGCCCATACCACACTCACGCCTTATTGGGCCGAAAAACTCGGAAAAACGGAGTTTAGTGCCTTGCAGGTTTCAAAGCGGGGAGGAGTGCTAAAGACGAAGCTGAGGGGAGAGCGCGTCGAGATAGCAGGCCAAGTACGATTGTATTTGAAAGGCACGATTGTTACTGGCTGAAACACTCCTCACTACTTCTTTATAATCTAACATTTTCGTAACGACAAATAAAGCCAGCTGTTTCGCTGACTGTAAATAATGCCTGTTAGTAATATAGGTAGGTATATATGTTTGGATTAAGTAAAATTAATTTTATCGGTTTTAGAAGGAATGAGCTATTTTAAACCACCGAAACAGCCCTTTTAGGATATACTTCCTCAGTAGGTATATTCTCAAGAAAATATACCGATTTAACAATAGAAAATACTAAAACATATCTTATATTCGCATTTCGACAACAAAATGAGGATAAAACAACTCGCTTTTCAGAATAGTGCTTGGAACCCTATATCTGAAACCCCAGCTTTTACTGCTTCGCAGGCCCAATTGGTGTTGGCTTTTGGTGAGAGGAAGTGTTTAGAAGACCTTCAACCTTATGACTATTTGAGGGAATTGTTTCCTGTCGCAGAAATTGTCATTAACTCTACATCGGGGGAAATATACCAAAACTCAGTCCATGAAGGAACCGTCATCGTCACTGCGATTGAATTTGATAAAACACTTGTCAAGACGGCCAAAATTGACATCGAAAATCATTTTCAAAGTGCTGAGTCGGGAAAAAAAATAGCCCAAAATTTATTGGCCGACGACCTGACGGCAATATTTGTCATTTCTGACGGTGGGCGGGTCAACGGTAGCGAGTTAATTGCGGCCCTCAATGAACACACTGGCGACAAAATCCTCATTTCTGGCGGCTTGGCGGGCGACGAAGCCCGTTTTGAAAAAACACTCGTGGGGCTAAACGAAAACCCCAAAGAAGGGCAAATCGTAGGAATTGGCTTCTATGGGACGCAATTGACCGTAGGCCACGGAACCATGGGTGGATGGGATGTATTCGGGCCAGAGAGAGAAGTGACTGATTCTGAGTATAATGTGCTTTATAAAATCGGTGAAAAAAAGGCCCTTGACCTTTATAAAGAATATTTGGGTAAATATGCCGATGAATTGCCGGGAGCGGCTTTGTTGTTTCCGCTTTCAATGAGAGCGACCGCCGATGCGAAGCCCATCGTTCGGACGATTCTTTCCATTGACGAAACCAACCGAAGCATGACTTTTGCGGGCGAGCTGCCCAAAGGCGCTTTGGTGCGGTTTATGAAGGCAAATTTTGACCGCTTGATTGATGCCTCCGCCAGTGCTGCCCAAAACTCAATAAGCCTTTTTGACAGCCCGCCCGAACTGGCCATTTTGGTGAGTTGCGTGGGGCGAAAATTAGTGCTAGGCTCCCGCACAGAAGAAGAAGTGGAAGCCGCTAGGGAGATATTCGGAGAACAACCAGTCATGACGGGTTTTTATTCCTACGGGGAGATTTCGCCGCTGAACCCCAGTGCGCGTTGTGAGTTACACAATCAAACCATGACGATTACTACTTTCTCCGAAAAATGAGCGCTATTGATACCACAAAATTTCACCGCTTACTGAAAAAGCAAATCAATAGGTTTTTGACCGAGGATTGTTTGAAACATGAGCATTTTGGCCATTTTATCAAAGCGGTGAATGATTCCTACCTCAATTTTGATCGCGATAAAGAATTGCTCGAACATTCGGCGCAGTTGAATGACAAAGAGTACGCAGAAATCAACAATAAGCTCAAAGAAGAGATTACGCAGCGTAAAATATCGGTCGAAAAACTGATTGAGGCGATTCACTCGCTAGAAATACAAGAAGGGATTCAGCCCAGGGCTTTTGATTCCAATAATCTGCTGGGATTGGTGGACTTTCTTCAGGTGCAAATTGAAAACCGCAAACTCATTGAAGCAGAGCTGCGTCAAGCCAAAGAAGCGGCGGAAAGTGCCACCGATGCCAAATCGGAGTTTCTTTCGATGATGAGCCACGAAATCCGTACCCCGCTGAACAGCATCGTGGGCCTTACGTATTTGATGCAGCAGGAAGATGTGTCGCCTGTCATGGCTGAGAATCTCAAAATTCTTCAATTCTCGACCGATAATCTTTACGTACTCATCAACGATATTCTGGATTTTAGCAAAATTGAGGCGGGCAAAGTGGAGCTGGAAAGGGTTCCGTTTGATATTAAGCAACTGATTTCCAACATTAAAAAAGCCAACCAGGTTAAGGCCGAAGAAAAAGGGAACAAAATCAAATTGATGATTGACGACGATGTGCCCGATGTGGTTATCGGCGATTCGCTTCGGCTCGGTCAGGTTATTTCAAACTTGGTGTCGAATGCCGTTAAATTTACGGCCAACGGCAGTATCACCGTAGAGTTGTCTTTTGTAAAGAAAGTTGGAAATAAGGCTGTGATGGACATTTCGGTCATAGATACTGGCATCGGTATTGCCGAAAATAAGCAGGCGTCCATTTTTGAGAAGTTTACCCAAGCCAATTCCGAAACAACCCGCCAATTTGGGGGCACTGGGCTGGGGCTGGTCATTACCAAAAAGCTGTTGTATCTCCATAATAGCGATATCCAGATTGAGAGTCAGTTGGGCAAAGGCTCAAAATTCTTCTTCACGATAGAGCTGGAAATCGGAACTGCGCTCAAGAATAAAGTCGTTGAATCAAACAATGAACTTCTTAATGAGAGTACCCTAAAAGGCGTGAAGATTCTGCTGGTGGAGGATTACCCTATGAATGTGAAAGTAGCCACTAAATTTCTAGAAAAGTGGCAAGTTGTATTGGATGTAGCCGAAAACGGCCAAATAGCCGTTGACAAGTACGCCGCAGGTAAGTACGACGTGATTCTGATGGATATTCAAATGCCGCAAATGGATGGGTATACTGCCACGCAGAAAATCAGAGAAATGGACTTGAAAATCCCGATCATTGCCTTAACGGCCTCGGCCACGTTGAGCAATCAAGACCGGGCGTTTTTGGTAGGAATGAACGATTACGTCACAAAACCTTTCAATCCCAAAGAGTTATTTCAGAAAATAGCGAAGTACAGTAACCGCATCTAACGTAACTCCCTGATTATAAAATCATCCGTGAAAAGCGCATCGAATTTCGGTGGGCTTTTCATGGTTTAAGGGCACCTGCGTAGGTAGTACTTATACAATCATTTTGCGTAAGCAGGTATGTATAGGATAGTATTTAAGACACTTTTTAGAAATATTTGAATATAGTTTTGGCTCTTATTGAGATGTAAGCAAAGCGCTTTTAAAGGCAATAACAGCCGACAAACACAAAATAAATAAACCTTTCAACCACCAATTCAAATGATAAAAAAACACAATTTCAACTATTTACATATAGGATTGATTCTTTCAGTATTGTTGTGGTCAAGTTGTAAAGTATCGACCACGGGGCAAGGAAAGAAAGTGAACGATGGTTTTGTTCAAATATTTGACGGAAAGACGCTGGACGGCTGGGAGGGTGACCCTACCTACTGGCGCGTTGAAAACGGAAATTTAGTGGGAGAAATTACCCCAACTACTTTGCTTAAAACTAATTCTTTCATCATCTGGAAAGGTGGTGAGCCTGCCGATTTTGAATTGAAGGGTGAATTTAACATCACCAAGGCGGGTAATTCTGGCATCAACTACCGCAGTGATCGCTTGACAGATATCCCTTTTGCGTTGCGCGGGTACCAGGCCGACATCGACGGTAACAATCGCTATACTGGCCAAAATTATGAAGAGCGTAAAAGAACAACGCTTGCCTATCGCGGACAAAAAACGTCTATTAATCCCCAAACGGGCACTTTCACTCCCGAAGCCGTACGCGCAAAAGTTAAAAGCAATGCATGGACTGATTTGAGTGTGACGGGTTCACTTGGAAGTTCGGATTCGTTGAAGACATTGATCAAAAGCGAAGACTGGAATGAGTTCCACCTGATTGTCAAAGGAAACCGCCTCCAACACTATATAAATGGCGTTTTAATGAGCGAGGTAGTCGATAATGATGCAGTAAATGGTAAGTCAAAGGGTCTTCTAGGGGTACAAGTACACGTGGGTCCTCCCATGAAAGTACAGTATCGTAATCTTCGTTTAAAGCAACTCTAGTATCCCATGAATAAAATTGGATTTAATGTGCTGGCGTGGTCGGCCGGAATGTCAGAAGAATTATTCCCCATTATTGAGCGATTAAAAGAAATTGGTTACGACGGGGTGGAGTTTTTTGTGGGCTCTCCCGAAGAAAGTGCGTATAAGCAGGTAGGTGATTTTACCCGTGGCTTAGGTTTGGAAACAACCACCGTCACCGTTGTAAGCCCTGACATGAATCCCATAAGCGACTCGGCCACGGTGC
>JAIXPV010000361.1 GCA_027486105.1 Runella sp.
GAATGTTCTTCTCAAAGGCACCAATCGCGGAACAAATTCCGACGGTGAGGGTGCCTTTAAATTGTCGGTTCCTGCTTCTGGAACACTGGTGTTTTCGTCGGTCGGTTATTTAACCAAAGAGGTAGAATTGGGAGCAGCAACGGTAATTACAGTTCAGATGCAAACCGACGCTCGAACCCTCAGCGAAGTGGTGGTGACTGCGTTGGGTATCTCCAAGGACCAGAAAGTATTGAGCTATGCCACCCAAACGGTGCAGGTAGCCAACATCTCCAAAGCCCGTGAATTAAACGTTGCGAACTCTTTGGCGGGTAGAGTCGCCAACCTCGACATCGTTCGTTCGTCTTCGGGCGTGGGTGGGTCTTCGCGGGTTGTTTTGCGCGGAGATCGTCCTATTACTGGTAACAACCAAGCCCTGATTGTGATAGACGGGGTACCGATGGATAACTCCAACTTCAGTCCAGGCAACGCCAACGGCGGCCGCGACGGAGGGGATGGGCTTTCAAGTGTTAACCCCGACGACATTGAGTCTATTAACGTACTAAACGGAGCTTCGGCCACGGCCCTTTATGGTAGCCGCGCCGCCAACGGTGCCTTGATTATCAGCACCAAAAAAGGAGCCGTTCGCAAAGGATTTGGCGTGACCATCAACAGCTCTTTTCAAGCAGAGCAGGCCATGGTTTTGCAAAAGTTTCAGGATGAATACGGCCAAGGAAGTGCGGGTGTTTATAACCGCGCCAGCGAATTCAGTTGGGGGCCAAAAATGACTGGCCAATCGGTGGCCCTGTGGGGACCTGATCCTGCCAACGCTTCCAAAACGTACAACATGAACGCCAACCCTGGAAGTTATAAGGATTTCTATTCGACGGGTTCTCAAATCTCAAACTCCATTGCGTTTTCGGGAGGAAGTGAAAAGACCCAGACGTATTTTTCTTACACAAACGTAGGCGCTACGGGTATCGTTGACAACAACAAGTTGAAGCGTAACAACCTCAACCTGCGCATTTCCAATCAAGTAGGTGAACGCCTTTCTTTGGATACTAAAATTACCTATTTGAGCGAAAAAATTGATAACCGTCAACAAACGGGTGAGGCATTTGCCAACTTGCAGCGTCATATTTTGCGGATGCCGCGCAACATTTCGTTGGAGCAAGCCCAACAATTTGAATACATTGACCCCGTAACGGGCAACCTGCGTCAGAACTTCTGGAATCCAGGCTCAAACGGTGGACAAAACCCTTACTGGATTAAAAATCGTGTCATTGCGGCCGATAACCGCGACCGTATCACGGGCTTTACTTCGTTGACCTATAAGTTAACCTCGGCCCTCAAAATCATGGCTCGGGGCGGTATAGACCGATACGTGGATAAATTTGAAGGAAAATGGTACAACAATACCTACACCATCGCCGACAACGGAGATTATCAAACAAGCTGGCGCGAAGTGAGCGAGCAAAACTATGATTTGTTTGCCATGTACGACAAGAAATTCTCGGATTTCATTGCCGTTAATGCCACCGTGGGTGGAAGTATTCAGCGCCGTAAGCAATTGGATCAGAATACATCCAACGGTGGTTTGAATCGCGAAAATTTGTTCATCACCACCAATGCCCGCAATACCCAAACCACACGCGGCATCAACGAAACCGAAAAGCAGGGTATCTTCGCTACTGCCGATGTAACGTTTAAAAATGCCCTTACCGTTACCCTGACCGCGCGTAACGACTGGTCATCGACCTTACCCAAAGAAAGCCAATCGTATTTCTTCCCTGGGGTTGGATTTTCAGCGATTGTGTCAAACATGATTACGCTACCAGAAGCCATTTCGTTTGCAAAGGTAAGGGGCTCTTTTGCCCAAACGGGTAACGACGCCCGCCCGTACCTGCTAAACCAAACTTATTCGTTTTTGCCAGGCGGCCCCAACGGGTTTATCACGCGTGACGGGGTAAAACCATTTCCCAATTTGAAACCTGAGTTGACTACGGCGCTTGAGTTTGGTTTGCAGATGAAATTCCTCAACAACCGCTTTGGGTTTGATTTGGGTTGGTACAATAGTGATTCTAAAAACCAATTGTTCCAAGTGGCCATTCCTCCAGCATCGGGCTGGTCGTCGGAGTTTATTAACGCTGGTTTGGTTAACAACAAAGGAGTGGAGCTTACCCTCAACGCTACGCCCGTACAGGCAGGAGATTTCCGTTGGGATATAGATTTAAATTACGCGAAAAACGTAAACAAATTGGTTGAGTTAACGCCTGAGTTGAAGGAATTGAACTTGACCAACGACTTTATGAACAATATCCGTGCGATTGAAGGCCAGCCGCTGGGTCAGGTGTTTAGCCGTGGTTATGTTCGCAATGCTTCGGGGCAAGTGATTGTCGGCACTGATGGTTTGCCGCAAATTACGTCTGGTACGACCGTGTTTTTAGGAAACTCACGCCCTGATTGGACGGGTGGTTTGAGCAACCGGATTACGTACAAAAATCTGGCACTCAACTTCCTCATTAGCGCCCGTATGGGCGGCGTGGTAACGTCCTTCACCAATGCCGTGATTTATGCCGACGGTGTAACCGAAGAAACCCTCGCTGGACGCGACAGCTACACCTTCCCGGGTGTAAAAGCCGACGGCTCGGCCAACAATATTGCCACCACCGCCGAGCGTTATTGGTTGAAAGTAGGCGGGCGTAATACTCCTGCCGGTGAAGTGTTTACTTACAGCGCTTCCAACATCCGCTTGAGAGAAGTAGCGTTGAGCTATAACTTACCTGCTGGTTTGTTGCAGAAGACCCCTTTCCAAGGAGCTTCGCTTTCGTTGGTAGGTCGCAACCTGTTTTTCCTCCTAAACAAAGCCAAAGGATTTGACCCAGAACTTACCGCTGGTGCTCAAAATACTACGGTAGGTTTGGAGTCATTCTCGATGCCGTCAACGCGTACATTTGGTGTCAATTTGAACCTCTCTTTCTAACCATTGACGTTTAATTTTTGGGATCAAACATTGTTTAACATTACAAATAGAGACAAAATGAAAATTTTCAAAAAACTTGTCATTCCGGTTGGTATGCTGCTGACGGCTTCGGTTGGGTTTTATGCCTGTACTGATAAGTTTGAAACACTCAATACCGATAAAACAAAGCTGACTTCCATTGATAAGTCGGCCGTAGGAAATGCCTTTGCGGCCGCCCAGTGGCGCGGTGTATTTGGCGATCGTGGACCTTTTCAGTTGATGGAAAGTTTGTTTGCCGATTTGCACGCGCAATACTACGCCAACGTAGCCATCAACTTCCCATCTGACCGCAACGTGATGGTGGGCAACTGGCTGAACGGTGCTTGGGGGAACTTCTACGGACAGCAGATTCCGCCGCTTTTGGTGGTGTTGGATGCGACCAAGCCTGGCGGACAGGCCGAAGATGCGGCCATTTATGCGATGGCTTCCATCTGGAAAGTGCAGATGTACCTGCCAATGACCGATTATTGGGGCGCGATTCCGTACTCAAAAGTGGGTAGTGGCGAAAAAGTTGTAGAGTATGATAGCCAAGAGTTTATCTACAAAGATTTCCTAGCCACGCTCAAAGCAGCGGTTGCTGAACTGCAAAAATCCAAGGGCAAAACCATTTTGGGGAACAATGACCAAATGTATGGTGGTAATGTAGATCGTTGGATTAAATTTGCCAACACCATGCGTTTGCGTTTGGCCATCCGTATGTCAAAAGTAGACCCCGCGTTGGCTAAGACTGAGGCAGAAGCTGCCGTTGCGGCGGGTACATTGGAAACAAACGCCGACGATGCTTTCATAAAAGTAACCGCCAACTCACCCAACCCGCTCGGGGGTATTACGGCATGGAACGAGTTTCGGATGAGCGCGGCCATGGAAAGTACCCTGAAAGGCTATAAAGACCCACGCATCAGCAAGTTCTTCAGCCCTGTATCGGGCGATACCTACAAAGGATTGCGAAACGGATACTCTCAGGTGCAACTGGGCTTGCCCGAAAATGCGCCGGGAGCCAATTCAAACGTAGCGCCCGCTTTTCAGGATGCCGCGCGTTTTACGCAACCTTGGGGTATTATGTTTGCTTCCGAAGCTCATTTCCTCCGCGCCGAAGGTGCATTGAATGGCTGGAGCATGGGTGGAACGGCCAAAGATTTGTATGAAAAAGGAATTGCGCTTTCGATGACTCAGTGGGGCATCACCGACGCCGCTGCAATTGCCGCCTATACCGCTGGTACCTCTACGCCCATCGCCCTCAACGATGTGGTCAAAAGCCCAGGTATGACCGACATTCCTGTAAAATGGGAGGCAACTCCCGCCAGACAGCGTGAGCAAATATTGACGCAAAAGTGGTTGGCATTGTTCCCTTATGGCTTTGAAGCTTGGGCCGAATACCGTCGTTCGGGATTCCCTAAACTCTATCCGCGGGTCAATTCAGATGACCCTGAAGTCCCAGTGGGCAGTATCGTGCGTAGGGCACCGTTTGTGGCGGGAGAAATAAGCACCAACAAAGCGGGTGTAGATTCTGGGGTGTCAAAATTGGGTGGCCCAGATAAATCAACGACTCGTTTGTGGTGGGATAAACCCTAACAATACGTTTGAAGATAAATGACCGAAACGGGCGAGAAATCGCCCGTTTTTGGTTTAATACTCAATTTCTTCGTCCTTGAGCAATTGGGCAAGATTCAAGATACAATCATCTAATAAGGGAATGTTTTCATCGTAATTGACGAGATACCAAGGAGCGTTGGCCGTAATGACAAATATTTTTTTTGTTTGGGTAGTAATCCAAATCACTTTCTCGACCCCAAAATCAAGCATTTTCTGCGATTTGTTCAACATGTACTCTAGGTCGCTCGTCAGGCCAGTTCCTTCAAGTGCTATTTTGATGTCGACCTCAATGACAATTTTCGGAGATACATCAAAGTATTTATCGGTTAGCGTAATTTTATCTTTTTCAAAAATGGCAATATCATTGGCTAAATTACTTCCCGAACTTACGTGAAGCCCTGACTCATTGGAAGCTACTAAATATTTTTTTCGGTTGATGTTATTACTAATAAACCAATTGATAATAGACACAAGTACTGCCTGCAATGACCTGCTACCCATAATTTCTTCAAATGTTTTTTTCCCTGATAATACCTCTAAATACCCTCGGTAAGGTAAGGCTTGCCCGTCTAGCTCCTCATAGACCAAATGGGCGGGGATCTTCAGAATTTTGGGACGTCGTTTAGTGGCAATAACAACCATAGCGTTTTCTTTTTTTGACAATTTTACTCAAAAAAAACCGCATAAACCAAGCCTAAACTTTATCTTGCATTCTCCAATAACCTCGTATATGCCAATGAGTCCGGTTCAATTTTTATCCCCAAAATATTGGTTGTTTACCAGCCTATTTTTGGTACTAATTCAAGCTTCAACGGCCCAAAATGCGGTTGTTCGTGAAACCACCCAAACCCTC
>JAIXPV010000006.1 GCA_027486105.1 Runella sp.
CTAAAAGACGGGGGTGACGTATATTTGCTGGCCACAACGCTCGCCAATGCCGATAAAAGGCTGCTGGTTTGTCGTAAAGTGAAGGATTAATAATCATCCATTAATCGAAATCAACACAACACACTTTAACGTTTAACTCAACCATAGTGCTGCCCTGAAAACGCATCACCAATCAATTATTTTATAACGTTTTACCGTTACTAACATGTTTTTTGAACGCATACCCGGCAAAGAATATCCCAAAGAGCCCGAATCGCGGATGGTGATTCGTTTTCAGGATTGCGACCCTTTGCAACACCTCAACAACGCCAAATACTTTGATTATTATTTCAACGCCCGCGAAGACCAAGTAGCCAAGCTTTACGAATTCAACTTTGGGCGCCTTTTTCGGGAATTGGGCCAAAGCTGGGTGGTATATCAGCATCAGATTGCGTATGTGCGCCCCGCCATGGTAAGCGAATGGGTTCGGATTACTTCCCGGCTGATTTATTTTAATCAGGATACCACCGTAACGGAATATTACATGACCGACGATACCCGTACCCAACTCAAAAATGTTCTTTGGGTAACTTCCAAATACATTGATGTGCGGCAAGGAGAGCGCGTGATTCACCCTCCTACCGTCATGGATTATCTGGAAACAACCTGCTTGCCCAACGTGGATTTTCACAATTGGAACTTCAATGAACGTATTCGTGAAATAAAAGGCAGCCTAAAAGCGAAAGGCTAATCAATCTCCTCTCAACCTCGCAAATCCTTAATTCTAACAATTTTCGTCCCTATGCAGTGGCTTCAAGATACGGCTTTTATCATAAACTATTACCTCAAACGGGCGCATTGGCTCAGTTTGGACGTGGTAGCGGGAGCCGTCATAACCCACATCATTGCGAGCCGTTTGCCCGACGGCCACGGCAATATTTCGTGGGTATCTACGCTTCTGGTAGGAATTGCAGTATTTATGATATACGTCGTAGATCGTTTGTTAGACAATCGCAAATCAGACCATTCCCCTACTCCTCGACACGATTTTCACGTTAAAAATGAATCTTGGTTGACTAAAACTCTTTTGGGATTGGGCTTGATTTCACTTGTACTCCTTTTCTGGCTACCCTCAAAAGTCCTTTGGTTTGGTATCGGATTAGCCAGTTTAGTAGGCCTCTATTTGGGGTTTGCCTTCCGAATATCTTCCAAACACACCGCGCAGGTTTTTAAAGAGCCGCTGGTAGCGATTGTATACACCGCAGGCATCTGGGGGCCAGCCATCTTGACCGAGACTCACCTCTCATGGGAAAGTCCCGTCTTGATGGGTTTATATGGCTTATTGGCTTTCCAGAATTTATTATTGTTCTCATGGTTTGAGTCCCTGGAATTGGACGAAGGTTTTTCACTCGCCATCGCGTGGGGTACCGAAACAGTCTCCTCGGTGCTGAATTGGTTGCTGGGGTTGATTGCGGCCGGCGCATTAGCGGTGATTATCTTTACTACTTATCGCTATTGCGTCAGGGCCGCAATCGTTGTCGTTGTCATGAGCGGGTGCATGCACGTGTTGAAACGCTCTTCTGCCAAAGTACTTCACAACGAGCGTTATCGCCCCTTAGGCGATGGTATTTTTTTAATTAGCCTATGGCTTTTGTAAAAAATCAACGTTTTTTTACCCGAGGGGCTTATTTTTTCTTTTTAAGCGAAGGCTTCACCGTCGCCTTGGGTTTTGCTTTTTTTTGGGGATCATATTTATCTAAAAGTGGCACTGCCCCGCGCCGATAGCGGAGGTATTGAAAACCCAAAAGACACGATAAGCTAAGCATTAAGAGCCAATAACTTTCCTGAAATTGAGTCCGACGGAATTCCATAACCCACAAAATAAAAAAGCCCAACGTGGCCCAACCAACTAAGCTCTCAACCAAAGGAGTTTTCATAGATGCGATAAAGGAGAATTTTAGGCAACAAAGGTAATATCTTTCGGCCATATCAAATAAATCTCGGAGAATATGGTTGAAAATCGCCAAAATTTTGTATAATTTTGCAAAATTTTTCTTCAAAACCAATCCTATCAAGCTTTACCAAAGCCTATGAGTAAACTACGGATTTTGTATGTAGCCAGCGAGATAAATCCCTTTCTCCAAATCACCGAGGTAGCCGACTACGTAAGAAAACTCCCCCAAGCGATGCAAGAGCGGGGCATGGAGATACGCATATTAGTACCACGTTTTGGCCTCATCAACGAGCGCAAAAACCGCCTCCACGAAGTAGTCCGCCTTTCTGGTATTAATATTTCAGTCGGTGACGATGAGAAACCGCTAGTAATCAAGGTAGCTTCCATTCCAAGCGCCAAATTACAAGTTTATTTTATCGACAACGAAGACTATTTCCACCGAAAGTCCGTTTTCTTAGACAAGGACAACAACTTTTTTGACGACAACGACGAGCGCGCCATTTTCTTTTGCAAAGGAGTTCTCGAAACCGTTAAAAAATTGGGATGGGCTCCCGATATCGTTCACTGTAACGACTGGATGACCGCCCTTATTCCTCTTTACTTGAAAACCACTTACAAAAACGATCCCATGTTTAAGGATACGAAGTGTGTTTTCACCGTCTACAACAACGCTTTCAACTACAAATTTGAAGGCGATATTTTAGACAAAGCCAAAGCCATGGACGTCAGCGATGAGGCATTGGCGCATCTGCGTTCTGCCGATTTTGAAGGTTTTATCAAAATTGGATGTGCGTATGCCGATGCCGTAGTAAAAGCTGATGATGATTTTAGTGAAAGTTTAAACAGAATCCTTGATGAATTGCCCGAACGCAAGCTTGAACTGGTTGAAGAAGACGAAAACTATACCGACGCTTATTACAACTTATATAATGAATTGGCCGGCTAAAACAGCCGGCTTCCTGGTCATCGCTTTTGCTCTTTTGCTGGCAGCGTGCGAAGCCCCGAAAGAAATCGGACTCCCGCCCGAAGTAATCGCAGAGGTACAGTTTACTGACACCGTTACCGTTCGCACCAGCACCGTTCTTTTGGATTCAGTTCGTACTTCCAATGCGCAGCAAATGCTCGTAGGAAACTACCGCGACCCGCTTTTTGGTCGAGTGTCGGCACAGCCCTTCTTTGAGATGGGTCAAACCCTCAACCTCAATTCGGATGGGAGTACCAATACATACGTTTTTGATTCACTTCATTTGAATGTTGCGTATTCTTACCTGTATGGCGATACGCTTAAACCCTTTGAGGTCAAACTTCATCGTTTGAGTGATACGCTCAGAACGGGCAAAAATTACTACAACAACAGCAGCATCCCGTACGATGCAGCCGCCCTAGCTAGTGTAAAATTTAATCCGACACCTTCTACCAACAATACATTCAAGTTTAAGCTTCCTAATACCCTAGGGCAGCAGTTGCTAGATTTGAGCGGCAAACCCGAAGGTAGCACGGCGCTTAAGTTTGCCCAGCAACTCAAAGGCTTCACATTGGTGCCATCGGCAAGCAATGGAATGGTGATAGGTTTTTCTCCTGCAACCTCGGGAATCAGTCTGAACCTGTATTATCATATTACCAACGACACCATTGCGTACGTATTTCGGGTGCCTATTCTGAAGCGCTTTAACCAAATGCAGGCAGACCGCCAAGGAACTGCCTTGAGCCAGATTCAACCGTTGAAACCTTTGCCCGCCACCCAAACCAAAGGACTGAATTATGTTCAGGATGCGCTTGGTATTGTGACAAAGGTTGAATTTCCGTATTTATCCAAACTATTTGGAGACGGGCGCGTGGCCATCAATCGTGCTGAGTTAAACATTGTGCCTAATCAACCAGAGCACACTGGAGGGTTGTATGGGTTGCCAAGCACACTTACAATGGCCGAAACCGACGAAACCAATCGAATCTTGCGGTCAAAAGGAGACACCGAATTACTACTCCCCGTTGATGGCGCTACTTTCCAGTCGTACGTGTTGCCCCAAATCGTTCCGTATACGTCTAAATTCCGTAATTATAACTTTGTACTTACTACGTATTTACAAGCGGTTTCAATCGGTTTTAAGAAAAGTACCGCTTTGTTGCTCATGCCTACGAGTCAGGGTTCTACCCTACAATCGTACGTGTCTGGCAACCAAGCCTTGACGAGTTTTTATCCGTTTATCAACAATAAGGTGGACCGTTTTACGATAACTCCAACCCCAGAAAACCTGAAATTGAGGATATTCTATACTGTAACTAAGTAAAAAATCACGATAAACAAAGATTTAAAAAGAGAGCGGAAAAGTTTCCGCTCTCTTTTTGTTTTTGTAATATTTCAGTAAATTTCGACAATTTTGGGTATATTTATTGTACTAAAATAAGTTTTTTTAAAAAAGTTTTTAGGGCTCTTTAGGTTGATAATTTTTTTTATAAATAATAGGGTCCCTCAACTCATCTAAAACATCTCTTACTATGTGCGGAATTGTAGCGTATGTGGGCCACCGCGAAGCGTGTCCTCTCATCCTGAAGGGTCTCAAACGTCTCGAGTACAGAGGCTATGACAGTGCCGGTGTAGCGCTGCTCAACGGAGAAGGTCTAAAAATCTACAAAAAGAAAGGCAAGGTCATTGACCTTGAAAATGAACTACAAAACAAAGATTTGCACGCTACGGTGGGCATCGGCCACACACGTTGGGCCACCCACGGAGAGCCAAATGACGTGAATGCTCACCCCCATTATTCGAACCATAAAAAACTGGCCATTATTCACAATGGTATCATCGAAAATTACGACAGTCTAAAGCAAGCATTACTCAAAAAAGGCCACGAATTTCGCTCACAAACGGACTCGGAAGTCCTGGTCCATTTCATTGAAGACATTCAGCAAGAAACCAATTGTTCGTTGGAGGAAGCCGTACGGCTCGCTTTACAGGAGGTGGTGGGCGCTTATGCCATCGTTTTAATCTCAGAAGATGACCCCACGCAACTGATTGCCGCCCGCAAAAGCAGCCCGTTGGTCATTGGCGTAGGCCAAAATGAATTCTTTTTTGCGTCTGATGCTACCCCCATCATTGAATACACCAAGGATGTCATCTACTTAGACGACAACCAAGTGGCCTTGGTACGACAGGGAGAGCTGAAAATCGTTAATCTCGAAAACGAGCGCCAAGCCCCTTACATTCAAAAGTTAGAACTGGAATTGGAAGCCATTGAAAAAGGCGGCTATGACCATTTTATGCTGAAAGAAATCTTCGAACAGCCGCGCTCTATTGCCGATAGTATGCGCGGACGGGTCAACGGCGAAGAAGGAACCTTGCAATTGGGCGGCCTTAGCGACTACATGGACAAACTCGCCGAAGCCAAACGCATCATCATTGTAGGTTGCGGTACATCGTGGCACGCGGGGCTAGTGGCCGAATACGTCTTTGAAGAACTCGCCCGAATTCCCGTGGAAGTCGAATATGCTTCGGAGTTTCGTTACCGCAACCCTATCATCAACCAAGACGACTTCGTCATTGCCATTTCTCAGTCTGGCGAGACCGCTGATACCCTCGCGGCCATTCAGCTCGCTAAATCAAAAGGAGCCACCATTTTCGGCGTGTGCAACGTGGTCGGCTCGTCCATTGCGCGCGAAACCCACGCAGGAGCCTACACCCACGCGGGGCCAGAGATTGGCGTAGCAAGTACGAAAGCTTTTACGGCACAAGTGACGGTTCTGACGCAGATGGCCATTACCATTGCCCACAAACGCGGTAGCATCACCGAAGAACTCTACCGACAATTGCTCCTCGACCTATCGGCGATTCCGCAGAAGGTGGGGCAAGTGCTCAAAGCCGCCGACCGCATCAAAGAAATTGCGTATATTTTTACCTACGCCCGCAATTTCATTTATCTAGGGCGGGGGCTGAACTTCCCCGTTGCGTTGGAAGGGGCTTTAAAACTGAAAGAAATTTCGTACATCCACGCCGAAGGATACCCTGCCGCCGAAATGAAACACGGCCCCATTGCGCTCATTGATGAAGACATGCCAGTGGTTTTTATTGCTACTAAAGACAGTTCTTACGAAAAAATTGTTTCTAACATTCAGGAAGTAAAAGCCCGTAAAGGCCGCGTGATTGCTATCGTGACCGAAGGCGATGAGCTAATTCCAAACATGGTTGATTTTGTGATAGAAGTACCCGAAACGCACGACATCCTGATTCCGTTGCTTTCATCCATTCCGCTGCAACTACTTTCATACTATGTAGCCGTAATGCGCGGACGCAATGTGGACCAGCCTCGCAATCTGGCAAAATCGGTCACCGTAGAATAGTCACGAAAGGGTTTAATTTGATTTATTGATTTTTTGGCTGATTTACAAGGTTTTAGAGACACTCGGTCGTTGGTAATGTCCGAGTGTTCTCTTTGTACTAATAC
>JAIXPV010000204.1 GCA_027486105.1 Runella sp.
AGCAACACAGGGTGTCCTTTCAACACGTTTTCCAAAATATCCCAAACCACAGGATCTTTGCGATCAACGATTTTCTTCGCTGATTTTACCGTTTTTACGATTCCGCGATCGATTAGTTTACGGATTATAAACGGTTTGAATAACTCGGCCGCCATGTCTTTGGGAAGGCCGCACTCGTGCAATTTGAGTTCAGGACCTACCACGATTACCGAACGACCGGAATAGTCAACACGCTTACCCAATAAGTTTTGACGGAAACGGCCCTGCTTTCCTTTCAACATATCAGAAAGGGATTTCAGCGCGCGGTTACCTTCAGAACGAACGGCGTTTACTTTACGGCTGTTGTCAAACAATGAGTCAACCGCTTCTTGCAACATCCGTTTTTCGTTACGCAAAATCACCTCGGGCGCTTTGATTTCAATCAAACGCTTCAAACGATTGTTACGAATGATTACGCGACGATACAAATCATTTAAGTCAGACGTGGCAAAACGTCCCCCGTCCAATGGCACCAGTGGTCGCAATTCTGGGGGAATCACGGGCACCATACGAATCACCATCCACTCGGGGCGGTTTTCGATACGAGTGTTGGCATCACGGAGGGCTTCAACTACTTTCAGACGTTTCAGCGCTTCCGCTTTACGCTGTTGTGAGGTATCATTGGCTGCGTTGTGGCGCAGTTCATACGACAGTTCGTCCAATTGCGTCCTTGACAATAACATTTCCAACCCGTCGGCACCCATCTTAGCGATGAATTTGTTGGGGTCAGTGTCAGGCAACATTTGGTTTTCGCGCGGCAGTTTGTCCACGATGTCCAAGTATTCATCTTCGGTCAAGAAGTCCATTTTGTTAACTCCGTCTTCCGCTTTGATACCCGGCTGAACAACTACATAACGCTCGTAATAAATGATTTGGTCCAATTTCTTGGTAGAAAGGCCCAAGAGATAACCGATTTTGTTTGGCAAGCTACGGAAATACCAGATATGAGCTACGGGCACAACCAACTCGATGTGCCCCATTCGTTCGCGGCGTACTTTTTTCTCCGTTACTTCAACTCCGCAACGGTCGCAAATAATACCCTTGTAACGAATGCGCTTATATTTACCACAGTGACATTCCCAGTCTTTTACCGGCCCGAAAATGCGCTCGCAGAAAAGTCCGCCCATTTCAGGTTTGTAGGTCCGATAATTGATTGTCTCCGGCTGGGTTACCTCGCCATAAGAGCTCTCCAAGATAGACTCTGGCGACGCCAAGCTGATGGTAATCCGCGAAAAGTCACTATTGATTTTCTTGTTTTTCTTGAATGACATTTCGGATATTGTTTTTGTGAAAATGATTTTTGAAAGCTTCTGACAGAAGTTCTTTTAATTTCCCGAAGATTTTAAAACCTTCGGGAAACTACCTCTGAAAGAATGAAAATTAATCCATTGTGATTTCGAGTGCGAGACCTCTTAACTCATGAATCAATACGTTGAATGATTCAGGAATATTTGGTTTCGGAAGGTTTTCACCTTTCACAATCGCTTCGTACGCTTTTGCACGTCCGATAACGTCATCCGATTTCACGGTCAAAATCTCTTGCAGAATGTGCGATGCTCCAAACGCTTCGAGTGCCCACACTTCCATTTCTCCAAAACGCTGACCTCCAAATTGGGCTTTACCACCCAATGGTTGCTGCGTAATGAGGGAGTATGGCCCAATCGAACGAGCGTGCATTTTATCATCCACTAAGTGACCTAATTTCAGCATGTACATAATACCAACTGTTACGTTTTGATCAAACATATCTCCCGATTGACCATCATAAAGCGGTGTACGTCCGAATTCAGGAATTCCAGCTTCGTTCAATTCAGCAACAACTTGATCCTCCGTAGCTCCGTCGAAAATAGGCGTCGCATATTTACGGCCCAATCTTCTACCAGCCCAAGCCAAAATAGTCTCATAAATCTGACCGATGTTCATACGTGAAGGTACCCCAAGTGGATTCAACACGATATCCATCGGTGTTCCGTCGGCAAGGAAAGGCATATCTTCATCGCGAACGATTTTTGCCACAACCCCTTTGTTTCCGTGGCGACCAGCCATTTTATCACCTACTTTCAGCTTGCGTTTCTTGGCGATATATACTTTGGCCAACTTCACGATACCTGCAGGGAGTTCATCTCCAACTTCCAACGTAAAGCGGTCGCGCTTGAAGCGTCCAGCAATTTCGTTACGACGTTTTTGATAGTTTTTCACCATTTCAAACAACATCTTGTTGGTAGTAGGATCTTCTGTCCATCCTTCGATGATTAAATCGCCCAACAAGTTGACTTCTTCCGCAACAACATAACCTGCCTCATCCCGGTAAGGGTTTTTGTCAGGGAATACGTTATTGATGATATTAACACGGCTGAATTTCACCCCTTTACTGATGATATCTTCGCCGAATTTATGTTTTACTCCCGCACTTGTTTTACCGTCGAGCAGTTCCACCATTTTATCAATGATTACTTCACGAAGTTTGGTCAAATCGCGGCTGTACGCTTTCATTAACACTTTTAGCTCATCCTTCTGCTTAACGCGCTCATCACGGCCTGGGCGAGAGAAAAGCTTGGTGTCAACGACCACACCTTTCATTGATGGAGGTGCTTTACGAGAAGCATCTTTCACGTCACCTGCTTTGTCACCAAAGATGGCACGCAACAGTTTTTCTTCAGGCGTTGGGTCAGACTCTCCTTTTGGAGTAATCTTACCAATCAAAATATCTCCTTCTTTTACTTCTGTTCCGATGCGAACGATACCGTTTTCGTCAAGATTTTTAACGGCTTCTTCACTTACATTCGGAATTTCAGCCGTCAATTCTTCTTCTCCGCGTTTGGTATCCCGTACTTCCAAATCAAATTCTTCGATGTGGATTGAAGTAAAGATATCATCACGAACAACTCTTTCCGAGATTACGATAGCATCCTCAAAGTTGTATCCTTGCCAAGGCATGAAGGCGACAAGTAAGTTACGTCCCAAAGCCAATTCTCCAGCTTCTGTCGCGTATCCTTCGCTCAAAATGTCACCTTTTTCCACTTTTTGGCCTTTCAGCACCATCGGACGAAGGTTGATACAAGTATCTTGGTTGGTACGACGGAACTTAACCAAATTGTAAGTAACCACGTCACTGTCAAAACTTACGAGTCGTTCTTCATAGGTGCGCTCGTAACGAACAACAATTTTGGTTGCGTCCACAAACTCAATCACTCCATTTCCAGTCGCTACAACCAATGCACGCGAGTCGCGGGCAACGCGCCCTTCCAAACCAGTACCTACGATAGGTGCCTGAGGGCGGAGAAGAGGCACAGCCTGACGTTGCATGTTTGAGCCCATCAAAGCACGGTTAGCATCATCGTGTTCCAAGAATGGAATCATAGAAGCAGCTACCGATACGATTTGGTTAGCGGCAATATCCATCAACGATGCCTGCGAAGGGTCTACCATTGGGAAGTCACCTTCAAAACGCGTCTTGATTTTATCAATTAGGAAATTTCCTTTATCATCAACAAACGCATTGGCCTGCGCGATGTAACGCGAATCTTCCTCTTCAGCCGTCAGATAAACCAGTTCATTGGTTAATTTACCATTATCAATTACACGGTAAGGCGTTTCGATAAAGCCCATGCTGTTTGTTTTGGCATACACGCAAAGGGAAGAAATCAATCCAATGTTTGGACCTTCGGGAGTTTCAATGGTGCAAAGACGTCCATAGTGCGTATAGTGAACGTCACGAACCTCAAAACCAGCGCGTTCGCGACTCAAACCACCTGGCCCGAGTGCAGACATACGACGCTTATGCGTAATTTCTGCCAGAGGGTTGGTCTGGTCCATGAACTGCGACAACTGGTTGGTACCAAAGAATGAGTTAATAACCGACGATAATGTACGGGCATTGATCAAATCAATCGGCTTAAAGTCCTCATTATCACGAACGTTCATACGTTCTTTGATGGTACGAGACATACGCGCCAAACCTACCCCAAACTGTGCCCATAGCTGCTCTCCCACCGTACGAACACGGCGGTTCGACAAGTGGTCAATATCATCCACTACGGCTTTGGCGTTGATAAGGCCGATTAAGTATTTTACAATGGAAACAATGTCTTGGGTGGTTAACACCTTGGTCGACATTGAAATATCCAATTGCAATTTTTTATTTACCCGGTAGCGTCCTACATCTCCCAAGTCATAACGCTTATCTGAGAAGAACAGGCTTTGAATTACTTCACGGGCCGTTTGTTCGTCAGGCGCTTCTGCGTTACGCAATTGGCGATAAATCTGCTCAACCGCTTCTTTTTCTGAGTTAGAGCTATCTTTTTGCAGCGTATTATAGATGATATTGTAATCCGCCATGTTCATGTCCTCACGGTGCAGAATGATAGATTTCTGTCCTGAGTCAAGGATCACGTCCAAATCATCGGCTGATACAATAGAATCACGTTCCAGCAAAACCTCGTTACGGCTGATAGATACCACTTCACCAGTGTCTTCATCTACGAAGTCCTCTGTCCATGTGCGCAAGACCCTCGCCGCCAAACGACGACCAACGGCTTTTTTCAAGCTTGCTTGAGTAGCTGGAATTTCTTCCGAAAGTTCAAACAAATCAAGGATTTCTTTGTCAGAGCCAAAGCCAATCGCGCGCAAGAGAGTAGTAACTGGAAATTTCTTCTTCCGGTCAATGTAAGCATACATTACATTGTTGACGTCGGTTGAAAATTCAATCCATGACCCTTTGAATGGGATAATACGGGCCGAATACAGTTTTGTTCCGTTGGTGTGTTTGCTCATTGAGAAAAACACGCCCGGTGAACGGTGCAATTGTGAAACAATTACGCGCTCAGCACCATTGATAACAAAAGAGCCTTTTTCGGTCATGTAAGGGATGGCTCCCAAAAACACTTCCTGCTCAATGGTTTCAAAATCTTCGTTGTCGGCATCATTACACTTAAGGCGTAATTTTGCTTTCAACGGCACAGAATACGTCAATCCGCGTGATATACATTCGTCAACCGAATATTTTGGTGGATCAAGTGCATAATCCACAAATTCAAGTACGAAGTTTTCGCGGGAATCTGAAATAGGAAAGTTTTCTTGAAATACTTTATACAAGCCTTCTTTGTGACGTTCTTCAGATGCAGTATCTAGATTAACGAATTCACGATAAGAACGAACTTGTACATCCAAGAAGTCCGGATAGTCGATAACGGGCTTAATCCGGGCGAAATTTTTACGTGGAGGTTGTTTGGTTACCAAGGCTTTATAAGTTTTTTTGGTGGATAGAGCCCAACGTCAGTGTGACAGTATATAACGCTGGAAATCAATGATTAGTTTACAAAAAACTTAGCACGCCTCGTAGTTTTCAAAAAGTTTTCATCCCTCTGCATCGCTCCTACGAGTGGCGAAGTGTTTCAGATGAAACTCAACTCTCATCCCCAACGGAGAGTTTTAAAGGAGTCCCCTTTGGGGCAAGGGGCTTAAAACAGGAAAAGACCTGACGCAAGGTCAGGCCTATCCCTCAGGAATTTGGATGTAGAAAATAGAAATTACTTAACTTCTACTTCAGCACCAGCTTCTTCCAATTGTTTTTTCAAAGCTTCTGCTTCGTCTTTAGAAACACCTTCTTTCAAAGGTTTCGGAGCTCCGTCAACGAGTTCTTTTGCTTCTTTCAAGCCAAGTCCTGTCAAATCTTTAACAAGTTTCACAACTTGAAGTTTAGCGGCTCCAGCTGATTTCAAGATTACGTCAAAAGAAGTTTTTTCTTCTACTACAGGAGCTGCATCACCACCACCTGCGGCTGCTACCATTACAGGAGCTGCGGCTGCGGGTTCGATACCATACTCATCTTTCAAGATTGCTGCAAGTTCGTTTACTTCTTTTACTGTAAGATTAACAAGTTGCTCAGCGAATGCTTTCAAATCTGCCATTTTATTGAAAGTTAAAATTGTTTCTGTTTATGTTTTGATTGATTAATATTTGCTGCTATTGTCAGTCGTAAAAAATACGTTCCAAAAGCAACGTCTTGGTCAAAGACGATGGATTATCCTTCGCGTTCTGACAAAGTTTTGAGGATACCAGCCAATTTGCCTCCGCTGCTTTGCAATGCCGATACGACATTTTTGGCAGGTGATTGCAACAGACCAATAATTTCCCCGATTAATTCCTGTTTTGACTTCAGGGTCAAGAGCGTTTCAAGTTGATCAGCACCAATGAAAAGGCTATATTCAACTGAAGCACCTTTAAGCTTCAATTTGTCATTGCCTGATTCTTTACGGAATTCTTTGATCAATTTTGCCGCAGCTTTACCTGACTCCGGATGGAACATGATTCCTGAAAAACCCTTCAAAACGGTATCGTTGAAAGGAGTATAATCAGTATCTAATGTTTCCAATGCTTTTGCAATCAGCGTATTTTTAAAGACACGATACTCCACGCCTTGTGTAAAACACTTACGGCGCAGATTGTTTGTTTCACTCACTGTCATGCCGGTAGCATCAACAATATAGAAATAAGGTATCGCCTTGAACTTCTCGCTGAGTTCGTCTATGATAACGGCTTTTTCTTCGCGTGTCATAATTATATTCCTGCAATCGTGCTTTTATCAATCACTACACCCGGACTCATTGTACTCGATAGGTGTACGGTTTTTACATAGGTACCTTTAGCCGAAGATGGTTTGAGCTTCATCAAAGTAGCAATCAATTCTTGGGCGTTTTGGGCAATTTTATCAGAACCAAAAGACACACGGCCAATGCTGGTATGGATAATACCGAACTTATCAACCTTGAAGTCAATTTTACCCGCTTTTACCTCTTTTACAGCCTTACCGACTTCAAGGGTAACAGTTCCTGATTTAGGGTTTGGCATCAAACCGCGAGGTCCTAAGATTTTACCTAATTTACCGATTTTAGCCATTACAGTAGGCATGGTGATAATCACATCCACGTCTGTCCAGCCTTGTTCGATTTTTTTAACGTATTCATCCAAACCTACATAATCAGCACCTGCCTCTTTGGCTTCGGCTTCTTTATCAGGAGAGCAAAGTACCAAAACGCGTACTTCACGACCTGTACCGTGCGGTAAGGCCACCACACCGCGAACCATCTGGTCTGCTTTGCGGGGGTCAACACCCAAGCGAACATCAATATCTACTGAAGCATCAAACTTAGTATATGAGATGTCTTTCAGAATTTCTGCTGCTTTTTCGAACGAATACTCCTGGCTGGAGTCATATTTCGCTAAAGCATCTTTTCTTTTTTTAGTCAATTTTGCCATTGTTCAAAATGTCTTTACGTCCGCTTGTGATTAGTTATCCCAAGGAGCTTGCCCTGATACTGTAATACCCATACTACGCGCCGTTCCCGCAATCATTTTCATTGCAGACTCAATTGTGAAGCAGTTCAAATCTGGCATTTTGGTTTCAGCGATTACTTTCACTTGATCCCAGCTTACCGATCCTACTTTTTTACGGTTTGGCTCTGCCGAACCGAGTTTCACTTTTGCAGCCTCCATAAGCATAATGGGAGCCGGTGGAGTTTTGATAACAAATTCAAATGATTTGTCTTTGTAGTATGTAATTACTACGGGCAATACCATTCCCATTTTGTCCTGCGTACGACCGTTGAATTGCTTGCAGAACTCCATGATGTTCAAACCTTTCGAACCTAATGCAGGTCCGATTGGGGGAGAAGGATTGGCCTGGCCACCTTTCACTTGCAGTTTGACGTAACCTGCTACTTCTTTCGCCATCGTTATTAAACGTTTAAGTTGGCGTTACCGGTTCAAGCGTACGGCTGACAGACGAAAGTGGAAGCTTTTCGTCTCGTACTCCCGGCAACATTCTGATAAATCAGCTTTCTTTTTCGACTTGTGCGTAACTCAGCTCCACGGGCGTACTACGCCCGAATATTTTCACAACGACATTTAGCTTCTTCTTGTCGTCAAAAATTTCTTCAACCGTACCGATAAATCCACTGAAAGGACCATCAATAATTTTGACACTCTCGCCTTTCATGAAACTTACTTTCGGCGCTTCAACTTCTTCTACTGCGTCTTCTACCTTACCCAGAATCCGATTAATTTCGGCTTGCCGCAACGGTACTGGCACTTTAGAATTTCCAGTTGTATTGCCTAAAAAGCCTAAAACACCTGGCATAGTAGTAATCAAGTGATAGGCATCTCCCTTTGACAAATCGGCAGAAATGATGATATAACCCGGAAAAAAATTTTTTTCACGTATCCGTTTTTTACCGTTACGCATTTCAACAATTTTTTCGGTTGGAATCAGGATTTCAGGAATTGACTCTTGAATACCTTGTCTGGTAATTTCGTTTTCGAGATAAGTCTTAATCTTTTTTTCCTGACCAGACACTGCCCGGATAACATACCAATTCAGATTGCTCATACCTGCTCAATGTTTGGGTGACAGGGACAAATACCCTTAAAATGACTGATAAAGAAAAGAGAGGGCATTCTCGAAGATGAAGTCCATAAGACCTACCACGGCAGCAAAGATTAACGACCCCAACAATACTAAAGTAGTGCTAGACTGTAAATCTGTAAGTTTGGGCCATGTGACATTATGTCTTACCTCGTCCCAGGAGGCGGTTACGAATTCTATAAATGAGTTCATTTTGCGCAAAAAATAGCACGGGCACCAGGACTCGAACCCAGACCGACGGTTTTGGAGACCGTAGTTCTACCTTTAAACTATGCCCGTGTAAAGATGTCTTTTCAAATCGGACTGCAAAAGTAGAGATTTATTTTTTCAACTGCAATCTTTTTATAAGATTTTCAATTTTTTGTCAATATTTTTTTTACTAAAATCAAACTAAAAACGGTCAAGAATGCTCCCATCATAAAAGGAGCCCCTGCAAATTGAAAAGGAGCGGAAGGTGATGTAAAATACGCAAAGAGAGCCGTCATCATGATTGGGCCAAAAATCGCCGTTAAACTCATCAGCCCCGTAAGAGCACCTCGAAGTTCGCCCTGTTCATTGGGAGGCACTTCATTGGACATAATCGCTTGTAGAGCAGGTGTAGCGATTCCTCCCAGCGCCGACATGATGGTAATGGCAAACATCATCCAACCTTTATCCGCAAAAGCATACAGCAAGAAACTTAATGCATAGAGGGCAAGCCCCCAATAGATAGACTTTGTATTTCCTAACCTTGGAATAATAGTTCGTGTTAAACCGCCCTGCACAATAGCAGCCATCAAACCCACAAAAGCCAATGAGTAGCCAACCCATTTTTCATCCCAACCAAATTTTTCCATTGTAAAATAGGTCCAGGTGCTTTGAGTAGCATACCCAGCAATATAAATCAAAACCAATGGAATAACCAGTCCGAAAATAACGGGGTATTTTTGTAGATGCCGCAATGCCCCTACCGGGTTTGCACGTTTCCAGTCAAATGGGCGACGGTTTTTTGCCTCAAGCGACTCGGGCAAAACAAAATAACCGTAAATACAATTTAGTAAACTTAGTCCTGCTGATACGAAAAAAGGCACGCGCGGCCCATATTGACCCAGTAACCCTCCAATCATTGGCCCGAGAATAAATCCTAACCCAAAAGCAGCGCCAATCAGTCCAAAATTTTGAGCTCGTTTCTCAGGGGGGCTGACATCAGCAATATAGGCTCCTGCGGTTGAAAAACTTGCCCCAAATATACCTGCTATGACCCGGGCTAAAAATAACCAACCTATGCTCGTGGCAAAAGCGCAGAAAATATAATCTAATCCAAAGCCAAACAAAGACCCTAGCAATATAGGCCTACGACCGTATTGGTCGCTCAAACCACCCAAAATCGGCGAAAAGATGAATTGTGCAACTGAGTAGACAAACATCAGCCAACCCCCATAGAGGGCCGCATCTGAAAGTCCTTCGCTTGTCAGTTCCTGTATCAGTCTTGGTATAACGGGTACAATAATTCCAATACCAGTTATGTCAATTAATAAAGTGATGAAGATAAAAATGAGTGCAGAGTTACGTTTTTCGGCCATGGGCACAGTTTATAAGAGCGCACAAAAGTATAAAAATTTTAAGTCAAAGGTACATGAGCCAATACACTTGTGCTCTTCATTGTAGATTCAATCTGCCATGTCCCTCCCAAAGAAGCAATTCTATCCTGAATATTGTATAACCCCTTTCCACGCTTACTTTCGCCATTGATTCCTTTTCCATTATCAAAAACCTCCAGATGAACATAGCCATCGAGGTTTTCTAATGAGATATAGGCTTCTGTAGCATTTGCATGCTTCAGTACATTATTAATCAGTTCAAGGAAAATATTGTAGAGTTCAAATTCCGTTTTTTTATTGAGCCTCTTATCTAAATGTATATTTAGTTCAAATTTAGTTTTGTTGCTTCGATTGAGTTTTTCAATCAGTTTTTCAATGCTTATCTGTAGTCCATCTTCTTCTAAGTCTTCTGGCAGTAGGTTATGGCTTAAAAAGCGAACACGTTGGTGTGCATCATTGGTCATTTCAACAAGGCTATCATACACTTGTTTTTCCTGAGCAGATAGATGGTTCGTGTTAAATGAAGTCAGTGTCCAACGCATAGCAGATAGCGTACCGCCTAAAGAATCGTGCAAATCAGCGGCAACACGCTTACGTTCAATGGTTTGTCCACGAAGCAGTGCTTCAGAAATCTCTTTATTTTGTGATTGTAAAGCGGTAATCAATTCCTTTTGGGTATCCTCTCTTTCTTCTCTTGTGCGGCGATAATCCCGAGCCAGCGCCCAAGTGAAAAAAATCATTTCAAACATGCTTCCAATATGCATTGAATTGACCACAACCAACGAGGGGTATAGATAACCAAGTGTCCAGACTATTTGCACTAAAATACCAATAAAATAGGCAATCGTGCCAAACAAATAATACAGAGCAGAGATATTGCCGCGTCTATAACTAACTACGCATGAAACGGATACTAAACTAAAAAACACAAATATCAGCGCACTTGAGTATACATTTACACTGATATCGTAAGGAATAATAAATATCCAACTACTTAATACTACCGACAAGACCATGTCGGCCAATAAAAATTTGTAAAGTAGGGGAGATGTCTTTTTAAGACGAAGTGCATGGGTATAAAACAGAACGCCCAGTACATTGCTCATTACTACCGCAAAAACA
>JAIXPV010000218.1 GCA_027486105.1 Runella sp.
GACTCAGGAGTAGGGTTGATTTTCTCAAGGTCAAGATTTAGCTCAAGTCGTTTTCTTTTTACGTAATCTTCAATTTCTTCCGCATCTTTCAGCCAATATGCTCCGATACGGGTACGGCATAATTCGCTCATGTAAGCACCAGATTCTAGCAACATGCCAAAATCCCGCACTAAACTGCGAATATAAGTCCCTTTGGAACACACAATGCGAAAACTTATTTCGGGAAAGTGGGTGGCATCAATCTCAAAGACAGGAACCGAAACCGAACGTGGCTTAATCTCAACCACTTCCCCTCGGCGGGCTTTTTTGTAAAGGCGCTCCCCTCCCATCTTTACTGCCGAATAAATGGGTGGATACTGCAAAAGTTCTCCCGTCAACTTTGCCACGGCAGCCTGCATCAATTCGGGCGTAATATGGTCGGTAGGATACTCACCGTCAAAGGGCGTCTCGAGGTCAACAGAGGGCGTGGTTTTACCCAATACCAATTTTCCTATATACTCCTTTTCAGCACCTTGATAGGTATCTATCTCCTTGGTTTTCTTGCCCGTACACAAAATCAACAAACCAGTAGCGAGTGGATCAAGGGTGCCCGCATGGCCGATTTTTTTGATACGACAAGCCCTCTTTATTTTATTGACCGCGTCAAAAGAAGTCCACGTGAGAGGTTTATTAAGCAAAATAACTTCTCCCTCGTCGGGAGAAGCTGCAGATTCATCTATCATAGGTCAATCATCAAACGATTTCGAGCTTATATCCAGCCAGCATCAGGGCCAAAATAGCGCCGCCGACGACAATGCGGTACCAGCCAAAAACGCGGAAACCATATTTTGTTAAAAAGTCAATAAAAAACTTGATGGCCAGCATCGCCACAATAAAAGCGACTACGTTGCCGATAGCCAACAACTTGATTTGCTCGTCGGTTAGCACAAAACCATCTTTGTAGAAATCGTAGGCTTTTTTGGCAGTTGCCGCAAACATGGTAGGTACCGCCAGAAAAAAAGAAAATTCGGCAGCGGCCTTTCGTGAAAGGCGCTGCGCCATCCCTCCCACAATCGTGGCACCCGAACGCGAAACGCCAGGAATCATGGCAATACACTGAAAAAAACCAATTTTAAAGGCCGTGAAATAATCTATTTCGTCGGAGCTTTCAATGAACCTTTTGTTAAACCATTTATCTACAAACAACAAAATAACGCCTCCCGCCAGCAATGAAATGGCTACCCCCAGAGGGCTTTCAAGAAGCGCATCAATGGCATCACTAAACAATACCCCAAAAACGGCACTTGGAATAAACGCGACAAAGAGCTTAAAGTAAAAATCCAAACTGCGGAAGAAACGCTTGAAATACAATACAACGACCGAAAGAATCGCACCCAGTTGAATGGCTACGGTGAAAAATTTCACGAATGGGTCGGATTCAATCCCCATAAAAGAGGATGCTAAAATCATGTGCCCCGTAGAAGAGATAGGCAAATACTCCGTAATACCTTCGATTACGGCAAGAATTAGTGCTTGAATAAAATCCATTTTTAAAATGTAAGGGGTGGGCTGTGAGGGTTTTTCATCCTCACTTATTCATAACGTTTTTGATTATTTACCATCGGCAGGACGGCGCAAAATGGCAAAAAACTCAACGACAAAACCAGTCATTACCACCAATGGTCCCACGGTTAATCCTAAAACACCGAATCCAAACTCTTCGGAGTCCATGCTCATAATGACAAATCCACCCAAAATCAGCACGATACCAATAATCATGAAGGTGTAGTTACTTTTACCAAAGGGAAATGCGTTCTTTTTCATTTGACTATTTTAAATGTTGAATTGATAAAAAAGGAGGTATGGGTTTGTTAATATAAATCATCTAGGGTCATTCGCAAGTAACGCGCCAATGCTTGAAACGTACTTAAAATCCCGATAAGCACCCCTAAAAGGATAACGCCCAGGAGCAGAAAGCCCAGTTTTTCATATTCTTGCAACATATGTAATCCTTCAATTTGGCGAAGGGCCACTTGCTGTAAACCCACAATCAGCCCCGCCGCAATCAGGCCACTGATGAGCCCTTGCACTGCACCGTTTTTAAGGAAAGGCATCTGAATAAAGCTATTGGTAGCGCCCACCAATTGCATACTACGTATCAAAAACCGTTGCGAATACAACGCCAAGCGAATTGTATTATTCATCAACAATACAATGATTATGAGCATAATAACCGCAAAAGTGGCCAAAATAATATAAATTTTAGTTAGGTTTTTATTGATTTGGTCGGCTAGGTTCTCCTGATATACCACTTCAAAAACGCCCTCCAATTTTTCAACATCGGCTTTGATTTTTTGGAGTTTGGTATCTTCAAAATAATTCTCTTGTAAGCGCACACGATAACTGTCATGCAGGGGGTTTTCGCCCAGAAACGCACTAAAATCCTCTTTTGTATCCGCAATAAACTCCCGAGCTGCCTCATCTTTTGAATAAAAAATCACTTGAGGCTTTCCGTCAATATTCAACACAAAAGGGTTGGCAATCAATTTTTTCTGAATATCAGCCACTTGTGTTGAGTCAAGACCTTTGTCGAGCATGACTCGCACCTCAATGTTTTGCTTAATGATAGAAATAAGCTTTTTGGACTGCATGACCAGCAAGCCACAAAATCCAATCAAAAATAACGCCGCGGTTAAGCTAACAATAATCATGGCGTTGGGATAACTGCCAACCTTTTTCTTTTTCAGAGGCATAAATAGAATGTAAAGTGAAGACGGGGTCGCCCGTACGGTTCAGTGTATTAAAGACCAATTACGTTCGTTCATAAACTCATCCATGAATCATTGCAAAAATAGGTAATTATTTCAAGAACGAATTCAAATAGTAGATTCGTAAATCGTTTTTAAAGTTTTTTAACGAAACGGTAGCCCCTAAAACCACGTAAAGGCGCAGAGGTGCAAAGTATTCCTTTGCTTCCTAGCGCCTTTGCGTGGTTAAATTAATTACTTAGATATTTCCTTTTTTCTTCTCCTTCACCGCAAAATCTGCAGCTCGTGCAGTAAGCGCCATATAAGTAAGCGATGGGTTTACGCAAGATGCTGACGTCATACAAGCACCGTCGGTGACAAATACGTTTTTGCAGGCGTGTACTTGGTTGTTGCCGTTCAAGACCGAAGTTTTGGGGTCACGGCCCATGCGAGCCGTTCCCATTTCGTGAATTGCCATACCCAACCATGAACCACGGTCATAAGACTTCACATTTTTTACACCTGCTTTTTCCAACATCTCGGCGGCATCATTGGCCATATCAATGCGCATTTTCTTCTCATTTTCCTTCAATTCGGCGTCAAATACCACCAAAGGCATTCCCCATTTGTCTTTTTCTTTGGGGTCGAGATACATTTTATTTTCGTGATAAGGCAGCGTTTCGCCAAAGCCACCCAAGCCCATCGACCACGGTCCTGGTTTAGTGAGTTCTTCTTTAAAATCGGCCCCGAAACTCAATTCGGCTACGTTGCGCTGCCAGCTTGCGCGGCTTCCGCCACCCTGATAACCAAATCCACGGAGGTAATCACGTTTGTCATTCCCGATGTTACGATAACGCGGCACATAAATACCATTGGCACGACGCCCGAAATAGTATTTGTCGGCATCGCCTTCCCAAGTTCCGCTTGCTCCAGTACGGAAGTGGTGGTCCATCAGGTTGTGTCCCAACTCACCACTGTCGTTTCCAAAACCATTCGGAAAACGATTGGAAGTCGAATTGAGCAAAATCGCCGTAGTTCCCAAGGCCGAGCCACACACAAAAATGAGTCCTGCGTTGAAAATACGCTCTTCCATCGTCACGGCATCAATCACGCGTACACCTGTGGCTTTCTTTTTATTTTCGTCATAAATCAGATTCGTAACTACTGACTCGGGACGGAGGGTTAAAAGACCTGTTTTTACAGCAGGTGGCAAAGTACACGATTGCGTACTGAAATACGCCCCAAAGGGACATCCCAATGCGCATTTGTTGCGATACTGGCAGGCCGCACGCCCGTTGTTGATTTGGAGTTGAGTCGGTTTAGAAAGGTTGGCTACCCGCCCAATCGTCATGGTACGACCCGGAAATTCCTTCTCAATACGTTTACGAACTTCTTTTTCTACGCAATACATATCCATCGGCGGCAAAAACTCACTGTCGGGCAATTGAGGCAAGCCCAATTTTTTTTTTTTTTTTTCCGCAATTTTTTCCACGTAACTGTACCAAGGCGCAATATCTTTGTAGCGAATCGGCCAATCAACGGCGATACCGTCTTTGAGGTTGGCCTCAAAGTCAATGTCACTTAAGCGATACGATTGGCGCCCCCACATGATCGACTTTCCACCTACAATGTTGGGGCGATACCAGTCAAATCGCTTCACTTCTTTATATAATGAATCAGAATC
>JAIXPV010000723.1 GCA_027486105.1 Runella sp.
ACAACGGCTCTGATTTTACGGTGGGAGCCGTATTGCTCAAAGCAGGAATGGGCAATTTTTTCAAAGGACAAATCGGCGGCCTCGCGGTGTTTGACCGTGCCCTAAGCGACACCGAATTGAAAAAGTTATCTACCCCATTTATACTAAAAAAATAACCATGAAAAAACTGCTTATCATCCTGATTATGAGTGGATTTAAAACCTTTTCTCAAACCGCTCATTATGATTCCCTTTGGAAAGACCCAACCGTCGAAAAACGCATTGCCGAAGGCATTGAGCAACATCGAAAGGGTGATTTTAGCCTGTTGTTTACTGACCTCAAAGGCAAAGCCGAAGTAGAGATTCAACAGGTAAAACATGATTTTATGTTTGGTTCGAATATTTTCATGTTAAAAGGGTTCAAAACCGAGGCCGAAAACCATCGCTATGAAGAAGTGTTTAAGTCGCTGTTTAATCTGGCCTGTGTTCCTTTTTATTGGAAAACCCTCGAACCCGAGCAGGGAAAACCCCGCTATATGGCCAACAGCCCAGCGGTTTATCGGCGTCCGCCGCCTGATTTAGTGATAGACTTTTGCGAGAAAAACGACATAACGCCCAAAGGACACACGTTGGTATGGGATAACACCGACCATGCCGTTCCCACTTGGATACCCACCGATACCTCCAAAATTCAACCCTTGATTGATGCTAGAATCAGGGAACTAGCGATACGATACGGGTCAAAAATAAAAACATGGGACGTGGTCAATGAAGTACTAAAAGACCATCCCCATGTGCCGATGCCGCCCGAATACCCGCTCAAAGCGTTCAAAACGGCGCAGAAGCATTATCCTGCCGATACCCGCCTGTTTATCAACGAAGTAACCACAGAATCGTGGCAGAATTACCATCGTGAATACACCCCTTATAAGTTGTTGATCGATAATCTGAAATACCAAGGAGCCAAAATTGGCGGCATTGGGCTACAATTTCACTTTTTTAGCGAGCCTTTGCACTATAATGTTGTAGCTGGTAAGGTCATGACACCGTCGGATTTATTTCGGAATTTGGATCTATACAGTCGCTATAAGCTGCCCGTACACGTTTCCGAAATTACCATTCCGGCCTTGCCCGCTGGTCCCGAGGGATTGGAAAATCAGGCGCGTTTGACCCGTAATTTTTACCGGCTTTGGTTCAGTCATCCAGCCGTGGAAGCCATCATTTGGTGGAACGTGGCCGACGGAACGGCCGTGGCAGGAGAAGACAAATGGCGTGGTGGATTTTTAGACGAAGCCCTTAGACCCAAACCCGCCTTTGACGTGCTCAACAGACTGATCAATCAGGAATGGAAGACAAATATAAAAACGGAAGTTTCGGGCAAAAGCTATTCATTTCGAGGGTTTTATGGGCAATACGTGGCCAAAATTACGGTCAATGGCAAAACCACCGAGCGCCGATTTTCCATCCAAAAAAACCAACCCAAAGAGTTTAAGGTGACCGGGTTGTAACTATTTTTCAAAAAGTTGTATCACAATTCACATGAAAATCATTGACTTAAAAACCCGTTGCGTAGCCATTCCGCTCAATGCGCAGTTGCGGCATAATACCGGCGTGCATCCGGGCTATTTTCTGCGTACCATTCTGGAACTCGTCACCGACGAAGGCATCATCGGACTCGGCGAAGTGGGCGGCGGTGATCAGCGCGGCGCTCTTCAAAAACTCAAACCCCGTATTCTCGGCCTGGACCCGTTTCACCTCGAAACGCTCAAATTGAAAGTGCTGCGCAGTATTTATTACATGTCAAATGCCCGTTTGTACGCGGCCATCGAAATGGCATGTCTGGACATTCAGGGCAAGGTATTGGGACGGCCCATGAGCGATTTACTGGGAGGAAGTGTGCGCAGCGAAGTGCCGTTTATTGCGTACCTGTTTTGGCGGTACGACCGTCCTGGCGGCGGTCATGATGAAACAGCCGAAGATTTGGCCGATTATTGCGAAGAACTGCACGAAACACTGGGTGTCAACGCCATGAAACTCAAAGCGGGAGTAATGGCTCCGACTGAAGAGGCGCGGGTACTTGAACTGTGTCGCGAGCGGCTGGGCGATGATTTCGGACTGCGTATCGACCCCAACGGCGTTTGGTCAGTACCGACGGCGGTTAAAATCGGTAAACGACTGGAAGAGCTTGGTATTGAATACTTTGAAGACCCGTCGTGGGGGCTTAATGGCAACGCCGAAGTACGGAAACAAATCAGAATTCCGATTGCTACAAATATGTACCCCGCCCGTTTTGACGATCTTGCCCCCGCCATCAAACTCAATGCCGTAGACATTGTCCTCACCGATATTCACTACTGGGAAGGCCCCAAAGGTGTAAAAGATCTGGTGGCCGTTTGCAATACGTTTAACCTGGGCGTAGCCATGCACAGCGGGGCCGAATTCGGCATCGAACTCGCAGCCATGATTCACACGGCTTCTACTATTCCAACCATGACGTTCGCGGGCGATGCGCACTATCATTACCTCACCGATGATATCATCGAAGGCGGATTGATGAAGTACGAAAACGGCTGCATCAAAGTGCCGACCGGGCCGGGGCTGGGTGTTGTGCTCGACGAAGACAAGATGAAGTTTTACGAAAAATATTACGAAGAAAAAGGCGATTACTACGCTCGTTTCCACCAAGACCCCTACCACCCCGATTGGTACCCGACGGTGGGCGGAATATAAACAGAGAATATATGTCTGTACGTAACTTAGTTATCACGCTATTGTGTGGTTTAATTGGGCAATGTTTGGCGCAAATCCCTTCTGACTCAAACCTCTTTGTGCAGGTGAATCAAAAAGATGCACGTTACTTGGCACTCAGCGATGGGAGTACCTTTATTCCGATTGGAGCCAATATTTGTTTTCCGAGGCTCATTTCCGAAGAGGCCGAAGTGTTGCGTTTTTACAATCATTACTTTCAGCAATTGGCGGCCAATGGTGGCAATTTTACTCGTATCTGGCTGAGTGTACCGCTTTTTGAAGTGGAAAATAAAGTAGCAGGAAGTTATGATGTGCAACAGGCAGAGCGTATTGATAAAGTCCTGGCATTGGCCAACAAATACAATATCAGAGTCAAATTTTGTTTAGAACATTTCAGGAAAATTACCAACTCGCCCGCGCCGTTTCCGTCGTCCGTGCCATTTGATCGGCCTGTGTATGCTTCAGAAATTTATTCAATGGAAGACTTCTTTCTGTCTGAAAAGGGCAAAAAATGCTACTTGGACCGGGTTTACTTTTGGGCCAAACGTTACGGAAACAATCCAACTGTTTTCGGATGGGAACTTTGGAATGAGGTCAATGCGGTCAACGTCAAAGAAAAAGAGATTTTATTGAAATGGA
>JAIXPV010000333.1 GCA_027486105.1 Runella sp.
AATCAGGCGGCTACTGCGTCAGGTGGGGCGTGGGGAGACCCGCACTTCACTACGTTCGATGGCAGCTATTATGACTTTCAGGGCGTAGGCGAATTTATGGCCGCTAAATCCACCATCGACAAGTTGGAATTGCAGGTTCGGCAGCAGGAATACGGCACCGGTAAAATGGTTTCGGTGAATACGGCCCTCGCCTTTAACACTGGCTCTGACGTAGTGGCTGTTTACCTCAATCCCAAACGGATAAGCATCAATAAAAGAGACGTAGGACTGACATTCACAGACATAGCATTGAGTAATGGCGGGCGAGTTACCAAAAATGGCGATGTTCTGGAAATCAGAACGAACAACGGCGATTTGCTTAACGTCTCGTTCGCACCCGACTTCCTGAATTATGTGCTACTGGCGAATCGCAATCGGCAGTCAAAAATGGTTGGCCTGTTGGGAAATTTTGATGGCAATAGGCTCAACGATATCGCCGCCCGTGGAGGTCTTACGGTAAACCCAACCGATTTTAAGGCGTTCTATTCCACCTTCTCCGACAATTGGCGTATTACGCAAAGTGAGTCGCTGTTCGACTACGAAAGCGGCAAAACGACCGACAGCTACACCAATAAAAATTTTCCTGAAGCAGAGTACACCGTTACGCAGACGGCTTACCAACAGGCTTTCAGAACCTGCACCGATGCGGGCATCAACACAGAGCCGGCGCTTTCGTCGTGCATCTATGACGTTGCTCTGACGGGCAGAGCCAACTGGGCCACCTACTACCTCGACATTCAGAAAACCTTCCAGAGCGCGGGCCTTATTGCCTACTATCCATTCAACGGAAACGCCAACGACGTCAGCGGCAATAATAACCACGGCGAGGTATTTGGCGAAGCCCCACTCACTGCCGACCGAAACGGAAAAACAAACAGTGCTTATTCATTCAACGGTCGTAACCAGTTCATCCGGGTGGCAAACTCCCGTATGCTGCATGGTATGGGACAGGAGGTAACGCTCTCCGCTTGGGTGTTATGGAAGGATCAAGGACATGCTTCTATCCTTTGCAAAGCCAGCAGTTCAATACAACAATTGCAGTTCCAGTTTTTTAGAAACTCTTCCACTAAAGAAACTTTTTTCCACACGAATGGAGGGAATATAGGAGCCAGCAGATTCCTGCTCGACATAGACAAGTGGTATCATGTGGTGATGGTCATCAATGGCACCACCCGACGGTTTTATGTGAATGGCGATTTAGTAGGTACTGTAACGGACTACCCGTTAATAAGACCCAATTTTTCACCCTTAGAAATTGGTCGTGACTTTTTCGGGGCTACTGAGTTTCATCAGGGATTTCTGGATGATATTAGAATTTATAATAAAGTGTTGTCTGATCAGGAGGTGAAAGAGTTATCTAATATAGATAATTAACAAATAGTAAGTAAATACTTATCAAAGGAGGGTATTAGTTAAATCCTGTAACCATTCGTGTCAATTAAACAGCCAACGCCCAAAATTACATCGGCGAATATCACCACGGTTGAAGCAGGCAAAGCCCTCCATTTGAAAAACATCTTTTTTGAAACAGGCAAAGTCGTTTTGTTGCTTGAATCATTGTTGGAGTTGAATCGGATCACTGAATTTTTGAAGGAAAACGCAAGCATCGCCACCGAAATAGCAAGGCATACTGACAACGTGGGAACAGATGCCGCCAACCAAACACTCTCACAAAATCGCGCTAATGCTGTGCGGTATTATCTACAATCAATACGTCCTAAAATAAAGTGCTGACATTCATAAGGCCTCCAACCGATACCCAATCCTGACCAACGTCCCCGAAGCATTATCTTTCTGCAAATCAAAGACTTCGATGTTGAGTTGGTTGGGGTAGTTGCGGTTGAAAAGTTCAATGCGCTGCTGTGTTATTTCCATACCGTACGATTTGCGCTTCATGGTGGAGCGATTGCGGAATTCGGTCGCTTTTTGGAGGCCAATGCCGTTGTCTTCAATATCAAATTGGAGTTGATGTGGGCCTTTTTGTAAAGCCCTAACTATGAGATGTTTATGGGGGAGGTGGCTGGGCATGAGGCCGTGCCAAAGGGCGTTTTCGACAAAGGGTTGCAACAACAGCGGCGGTATCATCACTGTTTCTGTTTCAATTTCTTTCGCAATTTCAATAGTGTAAGAAAACCCTTCGCCCATTCGAGTGGCTTCGATGTCTAAGTAATGACGCAGGGCGGTGAGTTCGTCGGTAAGGGAGATGGCGTCTTCGCGCGAGTGCGTAAGAATCATCCGCAGCAATTTTGAAAATTTGGCGAGGTAACCAGTTGCTTTGTGCTCGTCGTTGGATAAAATCAAATATTCCAACGAGTTGAGGCTGTTGAATAAAAAATGCGGATTCATCTGGCTGCGCAAGGCCAGCATTTCGGTTTCGGCCATGCGTTTTTCATTGATAACTTTGGCTTCAAGTTCTTGAAAATAAGCCAGTTGACTTTCGGTTTTTTCTTTTTCCAACAAACGGTAACGATGAGCGAGGGCCAACGAAAGCACGATGATTTCGGCCACCACTGCAAACGACAGCGTTAATAAATCATCCACATTAGCGGGAAGTTTGACGCCTTTCAGAATCACTTCTCCTGCCCTTAGCCATGCTAATATTCCAAACAATCCCAACATAGAGTTGGCCCAAATCACGTACGGAACCATCGGCGAGCGCACACTTCGACTCATCCAAATCAGCGTAATGAGATAGATCGGCAGGGCAATGAACCGACCACCCCAAAACGAAAACTGACTGAAACCGCCGTCGTTGGTCAGCAGCATAACTGTGATGTAGACAAACCCATACCCCGCCAGCAAAAGTGCCAAGCGGCGAAACCACCGCTGCATGAGTGGATGGGTTTTGGCGAGGTCGAGTAGTTCGGTCATAAACAACAAATACGCCCCGATGCCCCACCATAGAAGCGATTCCATCAGATGACTTTTGAGCAGGGGCCATTGGCCAAGGCTGTGACCAATAGGTGTATATGCGCGGGTTTTGAATAGCGAAAACAAAAAACCGCACAGGATATAGGCCCAATAATAGGCGTAAATTGGTTGGCGATATTTGAGATACAGCAATCCTACAAACAACACGGCCAGCGCCAACGCCCCCTGAATCCAGCTTCGGTATTGAAATTCGGGCATATTACGGCGATAATCGCGCAGGGTCTTTTTAAGGTAAAAGGGTTCTTTTTCGAGCTGTAAACGAAACGACGGCTTCTGAGATTGGGCGCTCGTCCAAAAAGGCAAAATTCCCGCATAGTTAGAAAGCTGCGCAAGTAGGTCAAAGGTTGCGCCTTTGGGTAAAACCAAGGGAATATAGCGGTCATCTTCGGGGAGTGCCCACTGCGAAGAGGGCGTCAGGTAGCCACTCTTAAGCGTGCTTATTTGGCCGTTGTTGTTTACGTAAAAGACAACGATTTGGTTGGCCGAATGTACATTGATATAGACGGTTTGCACAGTATTGGTATCGTTATGAACCCGAAAATGCAGCCAATGCATTCGGTCAGTGCGGGTGGGCGATTGAGGCGTTAGGCGTTGCCAGTTGGAAAACTGATTAGCAAAAAAACGCGATGAAATCTGTCGTTTTTCGCGCAGGGGGGTAGTGGTAAACACAGCCTTTTCAAAGAGCATCTGGTGCTCTTTGAACTCACTCAAATGTAGGGTGTCGGGCTGGGCGTTGGCGTGAAACGCAATCAAAATGCCAACCAGAAATAAAAGGCGGCCAACCATCAGGAGGTGGTGTTTTAGTTTTTTTCAAAGAAAACAAATTTTTTGTCAATTCTGGCGCTCTATCTGACGGGTTGGGCATTTGAGTGTATCAAAAATGAATCTGACTACATAGGCTTGCCGTTAGGCTTCGGCGGTGGGTTATTGATTCAAAACCCTGCTTCATTGACCCAAATCCTTTATGGGTGAAATGACGCTTCCGTGTTTTGGCTAAAAGTGGCAGATTTGGGTGTTTAATTCAAGTCATTTTTAAATATTCAACGGTTAAAATAAAGATGATTACAAACGTATTCCACCACTTCTATTTTAAGTGTATCTGCTTCACCGTAATAGTTGCGATTTTCTTTGACGCTTCTGCTTTTGCCCAAATACGGGTCGAAAACCCCAAACGCACCACCGAACGCAGCGTAGAAGGCCGCGTCAATAACCGTATTGACCAAGGTATCAACAAAGGGTTGGATAAGGTAGAAGAGGGAATTGGCAATATTTTTAAAAAGAAAGACAAAAAACAGAAATCAGATTCAGGAAAAGAGGAGCCAGATAGCAGCGAAAGCCCGCAGGAGGCGTTGGAGGGAAATCAAACTTCACCTACCAGTTCAAAATCAAATATTCCAATTTCAAAAACAACTGATTCCAAAAGTCTGAAATCCTATTCAAAATTTGATTTTTTAGCGGGAGATAAAGTGGTTGCCATCGAAGATTTTAGCCAGGATGCCGTGGGTGATTTTCCGGCCAAGTGGAACACCAACGCCAGTGGCGAAGTGGTAACTATGGACGGCCAAAGTGCTAAATTTTTACAGTTTGCCAATAATGGTGTTTTTTATCCCGAATTTGTCAATGAGCTTCCTGAAAACTTCACAATGGAGTTTGATATGGTCGTATCAGAAGATATGAGCAACAACATGACGGGGCTGAAAGTGGTTTTTCCCGAAATAAAAGAACGAAAACTGACTTTCGACCAAGATTTTGGCACCGTCCCTCAAGCAGGTGTTGATATTCATCCTACCTCAAGTCAAGAAGGCGGTAGCACCAGCGTATGGGTGTTTGACAAAACCAACGAGAAAATCTTAGAAAATACCAATCCCCTTGTTTGGAAAGCCAATGACATAAACCGAGTTTCTATTTGGAAGCAAAAGACGCGTTTGCGGGTATACGTCAATGAAACCAAGATTTGGGACATTCTGAAGGCATTTGATAATATAGGGTTATTGCATGAAGGACTAAGTTAGCATCTTTGACAAATGGATGTAGCCGAATTATTTTTTGAGATTGATGATCCCCGCCAAGAAGGGAAGTGTTTTCATCAGTTAAGCGA
>JAIXPV010000622.1 GCA_027486105.1 Runella sp.
AGAAGGCGTCGGGGCGGCGGTGTTGGAAGTGCCACCCGATGCGCTGGTGCCGTACCATTTCAGGGTGTTGCCTGCATCAGCAGAGGCGTTTAAAGCAACTGCGGTAGCGTTTTGACAGTACTGAATGGGATTTACACCAGGTCTGCTAGGCGTAGGATTGATGGTAACTGTAATCTGTGCGCGTGGGCCTTCACAGTTGAAAGCATTTGTCTGGCTTACGTAATAATTTATCGCCCCTGCGGTTGCTGTATTGGGAGTTGGCGCTGTTGTAGTAGCGGTTCCGCCCGTGGCAATCGTGTACCACTTGAGGCTATTTCCTGTCGCGGTTAGTGGGATTGCCGTATAGGTTTGGCAATAAGGGGCTGGGTTAGTGGCGGTAGGGGCCAATGGCAGAGGGTTCGTATTAACTGTAATTTGCACCCGAGGACTTTCACACCCTGCAAAACCTGAAACAGCATACAATGTCTGAGAAACGTAAAAACTGGTCGTGCCAACGGTGGTTGTCGATGGCGTGGGGGCCGTTCCGCTGGCCGAACCGCCCGAAGCTACTGTGTACCAATTAACGGTAGCACCTGTACCCGTATTGGCGGTTAAAGCAACCGCGGGAGCATTTTGACAATAAGCAACTGGAGAGCTAACGCCTGGGGTAGGTGTTACATAAACCGTAGCGGTGATTTGAACTTTGGGACTTTCGCAGTTGGCGGGTGAGCCCGAAATTTGCGAAACATTATAAGTCGTAACGGCGGTACTTCCTACATTGGTAGAAGGCGTTGGGGCCGTTGTGCCGATGAAGGAAGTACCATTGTACCAGCGAAGCGTATTGCCGCTGCTTGCCGTGGCTGCCAGAGGGGTTGCGGTAGCGTCTTTGCAGTAAAGTACGGTGTTTGTTGCCACGGATGGCGTTGCGGGGATGGCATTGACAACCACACTGATGGGCACCCGTGAGCTTTCACAGGTATTGCTTATTTGACTAACATAATAGGTCGTTGTGCCTACACTTCCAGTGGAAGGTGTTGGGGCGGTCGGGCTTGATGAACCTCCAGCGGCGTTTGTCCCCCACCAGAGTAAGCTGCCACCACCAGAAGCAGTTGCAGATAGCGGGCCAGCTCCTGCGTTAAGACATAAATTAACAGGTGATGTAACCGACGGAGCGTTGGGGACAGCGTTTACTTGTACCACAACTCCAGTCCGAGGATTGCTTTCACAACCAGTTGTGTTATTCTTTTGCGTCACATAATACGTTGTTTGACCTGTTGAGGAGGTGCTCGGAACGGTTGCGGTTGTTGAACTGCTTCCTCCCGAAGACAATGTTCCGTACCAAAGTAAGGAATTCCCGCCCGAGGCGTTTACGTAATTGCCCAATGATGTGGCCGTTATGTTTTGACATTCATTAATCGGTAGCCCTACCGAAATAGAAGGAGGAGCGGTGTAATTGACCGTAACCGTTACTTTGGTACGGGGCACAAACTCGCACCCAGACGAAGTAGCTTGCGTGACATAATATTCCGTAACCGTAGTGCTGTTGACGTTGGTATTGGGAGTGGGAGCGCCTCCAAGCAGGGTTGAATTGTTGCTTGCGTACCATCTTATTGTATTGCCTGAGGTAGGAGTCGCACTTAACGCCGAAGCCGACTGTCCCTGACAATAAACCACGCTTGTATTGGTGGAAGGAGCGGTTGTAGCTCGTTGATTTATGTTGACAGTGATGGTGGTGCGGGTACTTTCGCAACCATTTACCGTTTGGCTTACATAATAAAGCTGCGTTCCTGCCCCACCAGTATTGGGGGTGGGGGCGGTTGTACTTCCCATCCCGCCTGACGCCACTGTGTACCATTTCAAATTACTGCCGCTGGCCGAAAGAGGCGCGGGCGAATCTCCCTGACAATAATTGATGGTGCTTTGTGCAACGGTTGGGGGATCGGTAAGAATGACATTAACGGTAATTTGGGTACGGCTACTTTCACAACCATTTACAGTTTGGCTTACGTAGTAGAATTGAGTTCCCGCGCTGCCAGTATTTGGGGTGGGGGCAGTCGTATTTCCTACGCCTCCCGAGGCAACAGTGTACCACTTTAAGTCAGTACCAGTAGCGCTTAGTGGTGAAGCAGTAGCTCCCACGCAGTAAGTGACCGTAGTGGACGGAACCGTGGGGTTGGAAGGGGGAGAGCCTATTTGTAACGTTTGGGTGCTAGCTGCCGACGTGACCATCCCTGATATTACCCTAACTTTAAATCCGTTGCCCGTGATGTTGGGAAGGGTCGCTGATACAGGGCTACTGGTACCAGAGCCGATATTGGTGGGAGAATCAAAACTTCCCGCCGAGTTCGATAGCTGTACCGTAAACGTAGTAAGTGCACTAGTAAACGCTACTCTGATGCTTGCACCGGTGCAAAAATCAGATGTGGGTACACCTGATGTATTATTCACGGTTACGGCCGTAATCTGCGCTACACCTGTCATTGCTAACCCACAGACCAGTAAAGTCGCGTAGCTAAGAATAAGTAGTTTTTTTAACATAACTTAAAGTAGAAATAGTTTTTTTTGTAAAAAACGCTTAAAATTAGTGCTTTATTGAAAATAGTCTTCTTTTCTCACCACAAGATTTATTTTCTGGTAATATCCATGGACTGATAAACATACTCGTGAATCCGTCGACGAATCTTCTGCCGGTTGATTTCATTGTTCTCGGCATTGGGGTGAACACGGTTGGAAAGAAACACAAAAACGAGGTCGTATTTAGGGTCGGCCCACACCATGGTGCCCGTAAAACCCGAATGCCCAAACGAGGCAGCTGAAGCCGAAGGAGCTACATAATTGCCTTCTCCTTTGGTAGGAGCTTTGTCCCAACCAAGACCCCGATGGTGAGCCGTATCGTACATTTTTGTAAACAATGGAACCGTAGCATCCTGAAAATAACGCCGGTCGCCGTAGAGCCCTTTTTGTAAATTCATCTGCATCAAAATCGCTAAATCATAGGCAGTACTGAACAAGCCAGCATGACCTGCCACGCCACCATAGACCGCCGCCATCTGATCATGTACCGTACCGCGCAACAGCTGGTTTCGGTACGAAAAATCGCTTTCGGTAGGGGCGATTTGCGTTTCTGGAAAGCGTTCTAACGATTTAAAGCCTGTTTGCATCATGCCCAGAGGTTCGTAAAAATTTTGTTGTAAAAACTCGTCAAGTGGCTGATTGGTGACGCGTTCAACGATTTTTTGCAACATTAAAATGCCTAAGTCACTGTAAACAAAAGAATAACGACCTCCAGGCTCTCGCTTATTGTGGAGCGGCGATTGAATCACCCATTGCCAAACCGAATCTTTTAACGAGGGCTTGGCAAATAATTTAGGCGCGATTTGCATTGAATAAACACTGTCGCGCAGTGAACTGTAATATTCGGTCATCAGGCCACCTCCTCCCGTTTTGGTTCGCTCCCAGAGTTTAGGATAAAAAGCCACCATCCCTGAGCGGTGCAGTAGCAAGTCCTCCAAAGTAATCTGCGACTTGTTTGTCCCCACTAACTCAGGCAAATAGTGTGCCGATTTTTGTTTTAGGTCAAGTACATTTTGTTCTTGCAGGTACATTACAGCCTGAAGGGTGGCGGCTACCTTGGTGACCGAGGCTACATCATACAGAGATTCATTCTGAACTTTTTCCGTGGCTTTGTCATAACTGAGGGTTCCGTAGTTTTTTTGGTAAACAATCCGGCCCTTTCTTGCCACTACAACCTGACCCCCCGGAAAGATGCGTGCATTGATAGAGTTCTGAATCAGGGTATCCATGCGGTTGAGCAGCAGTGTGCTCATGCCCACTTGCTCGGGCAAGCCCAACATGATGCGGTTGAGGGCGGTGGTTTCATACCCCGTTCCTATGGCGTATTGGCCTTCAATAGAGACTGGCAATTTCCCTTTGAAAGGCAGCGCCCCGAAGATTTGCTGCGCGGCAGTTACTTCCAAATCAGCCAGATTTTCGTAGGCACACACTACTGCCGAGGTGGCAGGAAGCTGCTTAAGGGCGTAGGGCGTAGCAAACAAACTGACAATTACTTTGGCTTTTTGCTGTAACCTCGTAATCAATTCAATAGTAGCAGGTGTAATTACAAACGGTCGGTTGAAATTCCGCCGTGTTTCGTGCAGACTTACGATAACGACGTTGGCATCGCCGACTTGCGTGAGCAAACTCTCCACTTCTTCATTGGTAGTGGGCTTGTCGGCGTACATGATGTGTTTGAAGGGTGCGTAGCGACTTAGGGTTTGCTGAAACAGATTGATACCGCCCCCGCCGATGGCGATGGAGGCAAACGCGCAGGTATCAACAGCACTGATGGGCAGGAGTTGGTTGTCGTTTCGAACCAGCGTAACGGCTTGCTCGCACAGTTCCCGTGAAAGTGCCCGAACCTCAGCTTTTTGGATATCACCGTTCAAGTGTGTCATCGCTACGGGTCGAGATTTATGTAAGCCCATCCAATATTTGGCTCGCAGTATTTTGTGAACTTTTTCGTCAATGACATCTTTGGGGATACGCCCTTTTTCTACTTCTATTTTGATTCTTTTAATGGATTCCGCAACCTGCTCGGGGTATAATAAAATATCATTTCCTGCCAGTAGCGCTTTGATGTTGGCATCAACGGCGGTGCGTCCTCGCATTACCCCTCGCATATTCATGGCATCGGTGAAAACCAGCCCCTGAAAACCCAGTTTATTTTTTAGTAAATCAGTGACTATTTTTTCGGAAAGAGAGGAAGCGAGGAAGGGAGTATTGTCAAGAACTGGTACGTATAGATGCCCCGTAATGATGCCCGTTAGGCTGTCGGCGATGAGCTTACGGAACGGATAAAGGTCGGTTTCGTCCAAGCGGTCGCTGGAATGTGAAAGAACGGGTAAGGTATAATGAGAGTCTGAGTCGGTATCACCGTGTCCTGGAAAATGCTTGGCGGTGGCGATGATGCGTTGATGCTGGAGGCCTTTCATGTAGGCAGCAGCTTTGTTGGTCACATTGTCGCGGTCTTCTCCAAACGAGCGTAGCCCAATCACTGGATTACGAGGGTTGCTGTTAATATCGGCGACGGGTGCAAAGTTTACGTTTACCCCTAATCGTTGGCACTGACGGGCTATTTCCAAGCCCATTTTATAAATGTATTGGTTATCCTGAATAGCCCCCAACGTCATTTGTTTGGGAAAATCTTCGATGCTGTCAAGTCGCATTCCCAAGCCCCATTCGCCGTCAATGCCAATTATCAACGGCACATTTGAGAGGGCCTGATACCGATTAATTAGGCTTGCTTGTCGCGCAGGGCCACCTTTGAAGAAGATAAGTCCCCCAACCTGCTGATTTTTAATCAATACATCGAAATGGCGATAATATGATTCACTGCGGTCAGAATGCGTGGCGAGCATAAAAAACTGACCTATTTTTTGTTCGAGGGTGAGTGATTTGAAAACACTGTCAACCCATTTACTTTCAGCAAATATAAATGTGCCTCTCGGTGTGTCATTTTTAAAACTTGTCACGCCCAGTAGGCAAGCAAGAGTACACCCCAAAAAGGAGGTGCTAATCAATATTTTTTTCATTAGGTGTTGGTAAATACAGACAAAAATAATAAAAAATAAAGTTACGCCATCCTAAAAAAATAGTACAAAACTCATTTCGACTGTGAAAGAGATTTTTGGTTGTACTACCCTTGCTTGGTAGTGGTAGTTATTCGTTTTTGCATATAAGTTATTGATATTCAATTGTTTGTTTTTTAGATTCTAATGGTAATCTACTCTTAATGTTGGCTTAACATTGGCATAATATTGTACCTGTACTTTTGCACCCGACAAAACACTGATATGAAAGTTAAATTTAAACATTACAAATCCATGAGCAGATTACTCATATTTGCTACCATTATTTTTGTTTCGATTCAGTCCTTTGCCCAGTCGGGCACCGTTCGAGGCACCATTACCGATGCTAAGAACAAAGAAACGCTTATAGGAGCAACGGTAAAACTCACTGGAACGCAGCTTGGGGCTGCTACCGATATTAATGGTTTCTTCTCTATTGCCAAAGTTCCCGTAGGTAAGTACACGTTAGAAATTACCTACGTTTCTTACAAAACGGAAATCATTGAAAATGTGTCTATTGAGGCCGATAAAGTAACCGAAGTCAATACTGCCCTTTTGGAAGCCGCTGCCACTCTGCAAGAGGTAAGGGTAGTAGCTACCCGCCAAACCAACACGGAGGTTTCGGTCATCAGCGAAATTAAGGCCGCCCAAAATATCGTCAGCGGGATTTCGTCTCAACAGATTGCGCGTACCCTTGACCGCGATGCGGCCCAGGTAGTGAAACGCGTACCCGGAATCACCATCGTGGGCGACCGTTTTATCAATATCAGAGGATTAAATCAGCGATATAACAACGTAATGCTGCACAATGCCTTCACGCCTTCGATGGAAACAGACGTGAAGTCTTTTTCATTTGACATCATTCCGAGTTCACAAATCGACCGTTTGTTGGTGTTTAAAAGCCCAGCGGCAGAGTTGCCCGGCGAGTTTGCGGGTGGAGTAGTGAAGATTTTTACCAAAAATATTCCTGACCAGACAAGTATTACTTTTGATTACAGCACAAGTTTCCGTCAAGGTACGACATTTGGGGATTTTGACCAACCCGAGCAAGGCAAAAACTACTGGACGGGTTTCAACAATGGTTATCAGGATATTCCAAGCAGTTTTCCCAATAAAAACCTCAATTTCGCCACACCAGCTGAGTTAGAATTGGCTGGCCGCGCCTTACGTAATAACTGGACAACACAAAAAACATCCGCGATTCCTGACCAACGTTACTCGTTGACTGGTAACTTTAAATTACAAGCAGGAAACGTAAGGATTGGAAATGTAACGGCGCTTACCTACAGCGACAGCCGTACCGCTTTTGAAATCACCCGTAAAGACTTCAATGAGAGTAACAACGACGTGCAGTCGGTCATCTATAATTACAACGACGCCCAGTATAATCGCAATATTCGGGTGGGAGTTTTGCACAACTGGTCGGTAAGATTTAACGAAAATCACTCTATTGATTTCAAAAACCTGTACAATCAATTGAGTAACTCGAGCACTGTAAACCGTACTGGACGCAACCTTGAATCCAATTTCTCGCCCGATAGCTATTCTTTTGATCAAGTGTACCGGGGCATTTATACGGGCCAATTGTTGGGAAAACATGAGTTTAACAACGATAAAACGGTGGTTGATTGGGTTGTAGGTTACAATAATGCCTACCGCGACCAACCCGACTATCGTCGCTATCGGTCCGATTTAGACGAATCAAACGGCCAAAGAACACTGTATGTGCCCCTTGGCACGGCTGCGGCCTTTTTCTTAGGCCGTTTTTCTTCAAAAATGAATGAGCAGGCTGTGACGGGCGGCGTAAACTTGACGCACAAACTGGCGACCAAAAACGGTGCAGACATTGAATTGAAAGTAGGAGGCTATTACGAAGATAAAAGCCGTGAATTTAAAGCCCGCAACTTAGGCTACGTACGCACTAGCCGCACCAATCCTGATATTTTGAGTGGGTCAATTACGCAATTGTTTCAGTCTCAAAACATTAACAACACCGATGGGATTCGGATTGACGAACAAACCAACAACAGTGACTCGTACGATGCTGATAATAGTTTAATTGCCTTTTACGGTTCGGCCAACATTCCTCTGTCGAAAAAACTCAATATGATTGCGGGTGTACGTTATGAAGCCAATACTCAACAGTTAAAATCAGCAACCATTAACGGAGACCCCATCAATGTAAGTTTTCCCGTTAATAAGCTTTTACCATCTCTGAATCTAACGTATAATTTCTCCGAAAAAACACTGATTCGGGCCGCTTACGGACGTACCCTCAACCGCCCCGAATTCCGCGAATTAGCGCCGTTTGCTTTCTATGATTTTGATTATAACATTGTTTATAAAGGAAATCCAGATGTTCAAACGGCCAATGTTGACAATTTTGACCTGCGCTATGAGTGGTACCCAACGCCCAATGAAGTGGTGAGTATTGCGGGTTTTTACAAGTATTTTACCAATCCAATTGAAGTAATTGTAGTGCCAGGTGCGGGCTCTGGAGGGGCAAAAACGTTCACGTTTGCCAATGCCAAAAGCTCAGTAAGCTCAGGTTTGGAATTGGAAGTTCGTAAAGGATTAGGCTCGCTTGCTCCGTCTCCTCTATTGCAAAACATGAGTTTGTTGTTCAACGCAGCCTTGATTTTTAGCCGCATCAAACTAGGGACATTGGGCTTAGGCCAGTCTGACGACCGCCCATTGCAGGGACAGTCGCCGTACATTGTCAACGTGGGCTTGAACTACAACAATCCTAAGTCTGATTTTCAGGTAAATGTGCTCTATAACGTTATTGGCCGCCGGATTTTCGCCGCAGGCTTTGAAGGTTATCCCGACATTTATGAAATGCCTCGCAACGTATTGGACCTTACATTCTCTAAAGCAATCGGCACACGTTGGACGGTGAAAGGTGGGGTGACTGATATTCTGAATCAAACCAACGTGTTGTTGCAGAATGGAAATGGCGATAAAAAGTTTGATCGTAACAACGACCAATTAATTCAGACTTATCGTCCAGGACGAATGATGCAATTGGGCTTCTCCCTTCGTATTCTATAAGTTTTATGCTTTAACTATCCAGTAAGTCAATTATCCCAAACTATGAATATGTTTAAATCCATCAAAATGTTGCGAACGATAGCGCTTTTGCTCTCAACCGCAGTAATCTTCAATGCCTGTAAAGAGGAGGAGGAGGTCTTTCCTGCTCCCACCATCGCGGCAGGTGCCGCTGCAAACGCCAAAACAGGTGATGTCGTAAAAATTACGGCCACGCTCAACGCCCCTGGCGGCTTGAAAACATTGACCGTTTTGAAAAATGGTCAAACATTTGAGAGTAAGGCACTTACGGGTGAAACAACGCTTTCTTATAGCAAAGATTACACGGTAGAAAGCCTACCAGTAGGCTCTACGGTTGTGTTTACATTTCAAGCTACGGATAGCAAAGACCAAGCTTCTACGATTGCTACCCAAATCGTTACGGTTTCGGCCGTTCCAAGCAAGCCTATCGTAGATGTAAGCGGTACTTTAGAAGGAAACATTAGCTGGACAAAAGGAAATATCTACCGCCTGAAAGGATTCGTTCGGGTGGGTGAAGATGCCAAAATTGACGGAACTCCCACCAAAACTGGCACTCTGACCATTGAAGCAGGTACGGTGATTATCGGTGAGCGCTCTTCAAAAGCAACGTTGATTATACAGCGTGGTAGCAAAATCATCGCCAACGGAACCGCCGATGCGCCGATTGTATTTACTTCTGAGCGTGCCATTGGCGAACGCGAAGCGGGCGACTGGGGTGGATTGGTTATCTGCGGTAAAGGATTGAACAACTTGACTACGGGTGGTGTAAAAGGAGTAGCTGAATTGGAAGGCCAGTACGGCGCATTTCACGGCGGAACCGACAACGCCGACAATTCAGGTTCATTAAAATATGTTCGGGTAGAATACGCTGGTATTCCCATCAACCCCAACCAAGAAGTAAACTCGTTTACGTTTGGTTCGGTAGGAAGTGGTACAACGCTAGAGTACTTACAAGCATCTTATGGTGGTGACGACTCCTTTGAGTGGTTTGGTGGCGCGGTTAATGCTAAGTACCTGATTGCTTATCGTGGTTTGGACGATGATTTCGACATTGACAATGGTTTCAGCGGAAATTTACAGTACGGAATCGGTCTTCGTGGTGCGGCGGTAGCTGACCAGTCTGGTTCAAACGGTTTTGAAATCGACAACGACGGAAGCGGTACAGCTAATACCCCTGTGACATCGGCTACTTTGTCAAACTTCTCGCTGATTGGGCCAAAGTTGGACAATACAACAGCCATCAGTGTTCAGTATCAAAACGGTATGCACTTGCGTCGTAATGCTCAGGTAAAAATTCACAATACCGTCGTTACGGGCTTTCCAAATGGTATTTTCATCGACCCCAGTGGCGCGGTTTCTACGCTACAAAATGCTGCGGATGGAAAATTGGTGTTGAATCGCGTGGTGGTTTCTGGCGTAAAAAGCTGGGGCACAAACAGCTTCGGGGCTGGTGCAGGTAACCCTAACGGTTTTGCGGTTCGTGATGTAAATACCGCTACTACGCCAGTAGCCCTTGCCAACATTGGCACGCAAAAACCATCTGAGTGGTTTGCGGCTCAACCCGGCAATAAAATCTTAACGGACTGGACGCTTACGGGTTTAAGCAATACACTGTTTGTTGCAGGTACACCTACGTTTACTGTTGGCGCTTCTGCTACGGAAACTTTAACCAAAGGTGGACAAGCTCCTGCGGGTGCCTTCTTTACAACGACCGATTTTATCGGCGCTTTTAAAGACACTGATTGGACCTCTAAATGGGCTAACTTTAATTCAGGCACGACGGATTATACCAAAGTGCAATAATTAGTATATTTCGGGAAGTCATTTAAATTCGACTTCCCGAAACTTATGAAAACACAATTTTCAACCGCGTTCTTTCTTTTATTTATTGCTTTTGGAGTAACTGTTAGCATCGTGAGTTGCAAAGACAACGACCCCTACGATGTAAGTGTATATTTTTCTAACAATGAGAAAGATACACTTTTGGCTAACATCATAACCTACACGAGCCAGTACGCTCGGGGAGCTACCAATGCTACTCGTTTTGAGCCACGTTTTCGCAAAGAATACGTGAGTCGTTTGGGGCAGTATAGGTTTGAAGGTTACTTTGTTGCGCCCGATTCCACGCACTACTTTTTCATCAACCGCCCAGTGGGCAGTGGTTATTACAAGCGTGGGGTGGGAGGAAAGTTTAAAATGGGCAAAAATCTAATGCCGGTGCAATACGAAGAACTATGGTGTACGCCTCATTTTAAGAGTGACAGTTTAGTGCTGGAACGAGGCGAGTTTTTGTTTAAAGCAATGATAAAAGAAGGCAATATCGACAAATACGAGACCATGAAGCATTATGTAGAGTGGCCGGATTCGACGCTGGTCTACGATAAAAAAATACATGAATGG